>CAZYYR010000005.1:0-28026 GCA_964651465.1 uncultured Nitrosospira sp. | reverse complement strand
TGATCGTCGGACACGAGCAGCGCGCCGTCGGGCATGACCAGCACATCCACGGGTCGGCCCCAGACCTCTTCCTTGTCCAGCCAGCCTTCGGCGAACACGTCCTGTTTCACTACTTTGTCGTTTTTTACCTTTACGAATCTCACGCGGTAGCCGATTTTATTGCGCCGGTTCCATGAGCCGTGTTCGGCCAGGAATATCCCGTTGCGATATTCCGCAGGAAACATGTCGCCTGTGTAGAAACGCATGCCCAGCGCGGCAACATGCGCTTCAAGCTTGGCTGCCGGAGGAACAAGCTTGTTGCAGTCGCGCTTGGCGCCGAATTTCGGGTCGGGTATGTCGCCTCCGTGACAGTAGGGGTAGCCGAAATGCATGCCTGTTTCAGGCGCGCGGTTGAGCTCGTCGGGGGGGGTGTTGTCGCCCATCCAGTCACGGCCGTTGTCGGTGAACCACAACTCCTTCGTTTCGGGATGCCAGTCGAACCCTACGGTATTGCGCACCCCGCGCGCGAAAACTTCGTAGCCGGTGCCGTCCGGCCTGATGCGGGAGATCAGAGAGAATTTATCCGGGTCCGCCTCGCAAATGTTGCAGGGCGCGCCGACCGGCGCATAGAGCAGCCCATCGGGACCGAAGGCAATGAATTTGCCGCCATGGTGTTTCTCGGTGGGATAGCTATCGATGATGATCTGCGGTTTGCCGGGCTGATCGAGTTTTGCTTCGATGCCATCGAAGCGCAGGATGCGCTGAATGGCGGAGACATACAGCGCGCCATCCCGGAAGGCGACGCCGATGGGTGCCTGGAGCCCGGCCGCAATCGTCCTGACCTGCCGGGTTCCACCCGTGTCCCTAATGGCGTAGACCTTTCCTTCCGCATTGGAGCCCGCGAACACGGTACCGTTGCTTCCCATTGTCAACCCGCGCGCATTGGGTACTTCGGCCCACATTTCGATGGAGAACCCGGGCGGCAATTTGATCTTGTCCAGCGGCAATCCTTGTTGTTGTTGCGCGGCAGAAGGCCAGGCCCAGCAGACAACGCAGAGCGTCAGCAGATGAAAGAGCGTTTTTACGATAGACATAGAACAGACTCCGTGTAAGGAAAATCCGGAAGGAGATGAGCCCGCCGAAGCGGTGGAACCGCCAAAAATCCGTATTTTTCCTGTTTTATGAAGCGGGGCACCTTGAAAATTCCAGATATGCCCTCATTAATTCCACTGCATTTTTTGAGAAGAGGACGAGCCATGCAAGCCACAGACACAAAAGAACATCTAAGTTTCCAGACTGAAGTCAAGCAGTTGCTGAAGCTGATGATTCATTCCCTGTATAGTAACAAGGAAATTTTTCTGCGCGAACTGATTTCAAATGCCTCGGATGCCGCAGACAAGCTGCGCTTCGAGGGTTTGACCGATGCCGCCCTGTACGAGTCCGATTCGGATCTGAAGATTCGGATCGGCTATGATGCCGCCGCCCGGACCGTCACCATCGCCGACAATGGCATCGGCATGTCACGGCAGGAGGTGATCGATCATATCGGCACGATCGCAAAGTCCGGCACGCGCGAATTCTTCGATTCGCTCACCGGAGACCACGCCAAGGATGCAAATCTGATCGGCCAGTTCGGCGTGGGCTTCTATTCGGCATTCATCGTTGCCGACAAGGTGACGCTCATCACGCGCCGCGCCGGCCTGACATCGGAGCATGGCGTGCGCTGGGAATCGAGCGGTGAAGGTGATTATACCCTTGAGACGGTCGAGAAGGCAGACCGAGGCACCGAAGTGATCCTGCATCTGCGAGAAGGCGAGGACGACCTGCTCAATGGCTGGCGGTTGCGCTCCATCATCCGCAAGTATTCCGATCACATCACGCTCCCCATCGTGATGAAAAAGGAGGAATGGTCCCAGGAGAAAAATGAAAATGTCACCACCGATGAGGATGAGACGGTCAATCAGGCGAGCGCGCTGTGGGCCCGTTCCAAGAGTGAGATCACCGCTGAGCAGTACGAAGAATTCTACAAGCATGTCGCCCATGATTTCGAACCGCCGCTTGCCTATGTGCATGCGCGGGTAGAAGGCAAGCAGGAATATACCCAGCTGCTCTACATTCCTTCGCGTGCACCGTTCGATCTCTATGATCGCGAATCCCGCCATGGCATCAAGCTTTATATCCAGCGGGTGTTCATCATGGATGACGCCAAGCAGTTGCTCCCGAACTATCTGCGTTTCGTGCGCGGAGTCATCGATTCGAACGATCTGCCGCTGAATATCTCGCGCGAAATATTGCAGGAATCGAAGGACATCGAGGCGATCCGCGCGGGCTCGGTGAAAAAAGTGCTTGGGTTGCTGGATGACCTGGCAGAAGGGGATCAAGCGGCTGAGGGAGAGCAGGCTCAGGACGGACAGGAAAAGGCAAAATTCAAGACATTCTGGAAGGAATTCGGCCAGGTCCTCAAGGAAGGCGTGGCGGAGGATTATGCCAACCGGGAGCGTATCGCGAAGCTGTTGCGCTTCGTCTCCACCCATTCCGACACCGACGAGCAGACCGTGTCACTGGGCGATTATGTTGCGCGCATGAAGGAAGGGCAGGAGAAGATCTATTACGTGACGGCGGACAGTCTCAATGCCGCCAGGAACAGTCCGCACCTGGAAGTCTTCCGCAAGAAAGATATCGAGGTCATATTGCTGTTCGATCGCGTCGATGAGTGGCTGGCAGCAAACCTGACGGAGTTCGAAGGCAAGCAACTGCAATCGGTAGCCAAGGGCAGCCTCGACCTGGGCAAGCTGGAGGACGAGGCGGAGAAGCAGGAGCAGGAGAAGGAAGCAGGGGAATACAAGGAATTTACCGAAAAAATAAAGGAAGCCCTTGGCGAGCAAGTGAAGGACGTGCGGATAACGCTGCGCCTGACCGAATCTCCCGCGTGTCTCGTCGCGGATACCCATGATATGAGCGGGAATCTTGAGCGTCTGCTCAAGTCTGCCGGCCAGAAGGTGACGCATGCCAAGCCTATCCTGGAAATCAACCCTCATCATCCCATGATCCAGCGCCTGAAGTCGGAAGAGACACGTTTTTCAGACTGGAGCCATATCCTGTTCGACCAGGCCCTGCTGGCCGAGGGCGGCCAGCTCGACGATCCCGCGACTTTCGTCAAACGGATCAATGAGCTGTTCCTGGCCACTGCGGGCGGAGGATAAGGGCAGGGCGCTGCAGTATGCCGCCATCGAGAGAAGCGGTCCCGGAAGCTTTGTTGCATCCCTCTTGGGAAAAGCGCTGAACGGTTTTGTAAACGGCCGTAGGCATTGCGATGTCCGATGTACCGGGCGAGCTGGCGGCGGTGCCCTTCCACGCCCTGCATGACTGCGTGTCTCGCCCCGTGAGGCAAGGCCACGGGTGCAAGTGATCACCATGACATTGTTGGGGGGATAATGAAGATATCAGGTGTGCCGGGATTGCTGGCGGTGCTCGGTATGGTAGGAGGCTGCGCGATGCAGCCGCAGCAGCAGTCGCAATCATCAATATCGCCGGTGGAAGAGGATTCGTGCGACGTCGTCGTATATTTTCTGCCCTTGGATGATTTCAGTACGGATGCTTCGGCATCCCTGGCCCAGCATTTTTCCCAAGAATTTGGGGTATGTATGAAAAGCGCGCTTCCCATGGGCACAGGTGAGCTGCGGCCCTTCGAGGGAACGCAACAGTATGCCGCGGAGGACATCCTGATGCTTGCAAAACCGGTACTGGAACGCCTTCCCGGGCAGGCTCCGAATGCGAGTTACATACTCCTGACGAATCGGGATATCAATATGCGTCCGCGTAATTTTCGCTATATGTTTTCGTCGCACGACAGCGCGCTTCGCGCCTCGGTAGTATCGACAGCCCGAATGACTGAACCGGGTGATTTTTCACAGCGCGCAGCATCCCTGCTGGCTGACCGGTTCAGCAAATGATCCGTCGAGCTATTGGCGAAATACAGTTCGGCTGGAAACGGTCAAGCAACATCGGTGATGTGATGTATTCCCCCATCATGGGCGTGGATGACCTCGATCGGATTGGACGGACACATACACCCTGACTGATGTCCACAATGAGAGGAGCATCTTTCCGATACGTCTGTGCTCAAGCCAGGGCGATTTTCCGGCGAAACCTTCGTTCTCTCGATGCAGAATGGAACGTCTATCGAAATGCATGACTCTGGATTCCGGCTCGCCGCTGGCGCGGCGTCCGGAATAACGGGATTCTTTATTTTCCATCCTTAAGGCTAAAGCTGACCGGCTTTAGCCGGTCAGCTTTAGCTGGTGGTGGTTGAGTCAGTGGATTTACGATTCAAAATACTATCGAGAGAGGGCGGCATTATGGCGGTTAACGGCGATGCGGGTTTGCAAAAAGCTCCCGATGAGCGGAATCATTGATGGCGACGACAGCGGGATGCGTCAGGCGACGTTCCATTGAAATGGCATAGAACTGCTCGGTGACCTCATCGGTCTGGCCGACGATGGTCACACCGTGCTCGCGCCGTACTTCGTCGGCTATCGCCGATGGGGCGATGAAAATCCCGATGCCGGCCTGGCCGAAAGCCTGCATCAGGGCGCTGTCGTCGAATTCCCCGGCGATGGACGGCCGTATCCCCTGAACGTCGAACCAGCGCATGAGCGGTTCGCGTATGGCAGCCTCCTTGCCGGGAATGAGCAGGGGCGCCGCATCGAGCAAACGGGGCCAGGACCGGGTAAACTGTGCGGCAAGCCGTGGCTCGGCAAAAAAGCTGATGCCGCAGCGCCCCAGCCTGTGGCTGTAGCCCTTTATATTGGTTTCGGCCGGCATGGGCCGGTCTGCCAGCACCAGATCCAGGCGCTGGATCGCCAATTCAACCAGCAGCCGCGCCAGCTTATCCTCGCGGCAAACGAGGCGCACCGCATCGTCGAGCATCATGGCCGGGGTCAGCAACCTGTATGCGATGGACTTGGGGACGGCGTCATCTACCCCTACTCGAAACGGGATGACGTGACTTTCCGGATGGTTGCGCAGCGCTTCTTCCAGTTCGTTCCCGATCTGGAAGACCTCGTCTGCGTAGGAGAGGGCGATCCTTCCCGCCTCGGTCAATTCGAGCCGCCGACCGACACGCAGAAACAGGGCGATGCCGAGCGCATCCTCCAGCAAGCCGATCTGTCCGCTCAGGGTCTGGGGGGTGAGGTTCAGGCGTTCGCTTGCCCGGACCATGCTGCCCGCCTTGGCGACCGCCCAGAAATAGTGCAACTGCTTGTAGTTGAGCATGGGCGCGGGATAGCCGCGGGGAAAAGCCCGATAATCGGAAAAACCGATTATACCATCAGTGAGATACTACTTTTCTTGATGCAATTTCTCCTCTAGACTTGCAGCAAAAGTTGCATCTTGTCATCTCCCCCGGCTTTTGTACGCTCTCGTCCGTATCGCCGCTGATGGCATGGCGCCGCAGGCACCAGGGGACATCCGGGCTACGGCCGGGATGGGATTCCGTGCAGCCGTCGAGGCTGGAACAATGGATAGTACATGCATATATCACGTTTTTGCCGCTTCCTGCCGGGCCTCATGCTCGTCCTGTCATATACGCCTGCCTCAGCCCTAGATCCTTCCACGATTCCTGCGCTTACGCCTCCCCCCGCGCTTCCTTCCGTGGCACCGCCGATCACTCCGCCTTCCATGCCGGCAAGCGGACTGCCCATGCCGGCGGCTACCGAACCCGGTCCGACCGTGCCCGGGCCGGTGGTGCCCGCTACGCCTGGCCCAGGCTTCTCGCCGGAAAGAATGCCAGGAATAATGACGAGTCCTGACGGCACAGGGCGCGCTCCGCACGGTGGTGCGATGACCGGGATCCCGACGGGTGCCTCCTCCCAGGTTCTCTCCATGGATGAGCTGCTGCGGCTCGGGCTCGAGGCCAACGGGCTTGTGCTGGCGGCGCGATCCCAGATCGATGCCGCCGAGGCGGGGGTAGTCGGCGCTGCCGCCTACCCCAATCCCCAGTTGACTTTCATGGCGGGCCCGCAGCACGCCAGGGTGGTCCCACAGGCCCTGCCGGCAAACAGTCACCGCCAGTTCACGATATCCCAGTCGATCGAGAACCCCTTCCTGCGGAGTGCGCGGATAGGTTCCGCGGAAGCGGGCGTCGATTCGAGCCGTGCCAATCTCGATCAGGTAAGGGCGGATCTGGCCGCGCAGCTGCGGGTGCGCGCTTATGAACTGCTGCTGAGGCAGGAAGTGGCGCGCGTGGAAGCAAGTGTTTTCGACCTGATGGAAGAAATCCGCCGGCGCGTCAAGATTCGGGTGGACGTGGGCGAAGCGGCGCGTTTCGAACTGATCAGGGCGGATACGGAAGTGCTGGCGGCAGAGACGCGCAAGGAGGCCGCGCAGCTGAACGCGCAAAGAGCCCGGGTTGCCTTGATGCAGCTGACGGCAGGCGCGCTGCGCCCCGATTTCGAGATTCAGGCATCCTTGAGGGATCCCGTGGATTTGCCTCCACTGGAAGAGCTGCGCAAGGTGGTGCCGGCTGTCAACCCCGACATCATGCGCCTCGAGGCTGAGTGGAACCGCAACCGCCTGCGCATCGATCAGGAACGCGCAGCGGTGCTTCCTTCCGTTCAGGTCCTGCTCAGCAATTTTCAGGAAGCACAATATACTTCCAACCTGGCAGGGGTGAATGTCACGATACCGCTGTTCTATCGCCGGCGCGGCGAGATCGATGCTGCGGTGGCGGATTCGGAGCGCGTGCGCCAGACGCTGGAATACCGCCGCTATGAAATCGGACAGCTGCTCGAGTCGGCGTGGCAGGCCAGGCAGATCGCGCAGAGGCGTGTGGACATGTTCGAAGGCGGGGTCATCAAGGAGGCAGAATCGGCATTGATGGTGGCCCAGGCCGCCTACCGTTTCGGTGAACGCGGCCTGATCGAGGTACTCGATACCCAGCGCGTGCTGCGAGGGGTATTGTCGGATTTATTGCAGGCGCGGTTCGACCTTCAGGCCGCCGCCACCGAGATCGACCGCCTGCGGGCGTATTATCCCAAGGAAGCTTTTGAATGAAGATCACCACGCATGTTTCCGGTGCCATCCTCGTTGCTGCGCTGCTTGCTGCAGGATGCGGCGGCAACGAAACCTCACCCCCCGACAAGGAAGCGTCGAAAAATGAGCAGGAGGATATCAACGCAATTACGATCAGGCCGGAAATGGTGCCGCGAATCAGGATCGGCCAGCCGAAAATGGTGGGTCTTGCCGACAAGCTGCAGGTTCCGAGCCAGGTCGAGGTGAACGAGGAAAAGCTCGTGCGTATCGGCTCCTACGTGACGGGACGGATTATCGACCTGTATGTCATGCTGGGCGATACGGTCGAAGCGGGGCAGCCACTGGCGCGCATTTCGAGTCCGGAACTGACCCAGGCGCAGCTGGCCTATTTGCGTGCATCTTCCCTCACTACGCTCGCGGAGAAGGCCGCGGAGCGGGCAACGCATCTGCTTGCGGCCGACGTGATTCCCATTGCGGAAATGCAGCGGCGTCAATCGGAACTACAGGTTTCGCGGGCAGAGCTCGAAGCCGCGGCTGACCATTTGCGGCTGCTGGGAGTGGACAACGGCGCCCTGAAGGAACTGGCAAAGGAAGGGACGATTCTACCGTCCGTGACCATCGATGCGCCAAGAAGCGGCATCGTCATTTCGCGGAAAGTCATCATAGGGCAGGTCGTCCAGCCGGCCGATCAGCTGTTCGGGGTGGCCGACCTGTCCAATGTCTGGGTCGTGGGCGATGTGCCGGAACAGATCGCGCGCGACGTGCGGGTCGGCCAGCATGTGGAAATCAATGTCCCTGCGCTGGGCGATATCAGCTTCGACGGCCTGATCATATTCGTGGCCGATATCGTGAATCCGCTGACGCGAACGGTCATGGTGCGCACGGTGGTGGAAAACCCGAAAAGAAAGCTGAAGCCCGATATGCTGGCGACCATGCACATCATCGACAATCCGACGGAAAGCCTGGTGGTGCCGGAAACCGCAGTGGTGCGTGAAGCCAACCAGGATTACGTGTTCCTGTCCCAGGGTGACAACCGGTTCCTGCGCGTGCCCGTCGAGCTGGGGCCGGAAATCGCCGATATGCGTCCGATTCTGAAGGGGATAACAGCGGACCAGGATATCGTCGTGGAAGGCGCCTTCCACCTGGATAACGAGCGCAAGCTCGCTGAACTGGAATAGGTCATGCTGGCTTCCATCGTCCGCGCCATGCTCAAGCAGCGACTCGTTGTGGTCGTGGTCGCCCTGGCTTTATGCGGAGCGGGCCTCTTTGCTGCGAAGAATCTCTCGGTGGATGCTTTTCCCGATGTGACCAACATACAGGTAATGGTTGCCACGGTATCCGTCGGCCGCAGTCCGGAGGAGATCGAGCGACTGGTCACGGTCCCGGTGGAACTTGCCATGATCGGTCTGCCAGGGCTGGTGGAGATGCGCTCCATAAACAAGAGCGGTCTGTCCCTCATTACGCTGGTATTTACCGACCAGACCGACGTTTACTTTGCCCGTCAGCTTGTGATGGAGCGGCTGATCGAAGTTTCACCCACCCTGTTGCCGGGCATCAACCCGGTGCTGGGACCGGTCACCACGGGCCTCGGCGAGGTATATCAGTATACGCTCGTGCATCCCGACGACGGGGAGCGGGCGCTGACGGTGGAAGAATTGACGGAACGGCGTACGATCCAGGACTGGGTGGTGCGGCCGCTGCTGCGTGCAACCCAGGGCGTGGCGGAGATCAATTCCATCGGGGGGTTCGTCAAGGAATACCTGGTGTTTGTCGATCCGAACCGGCTGCGCCATTACGATCTGAGCTTGAGCGAGGTCGACAGGGCCATCGCCAGCAATAACGCAAACGCCAGCGGCAACATACTGCCGCTGCATGCCGAGCAGTATCTGATCCGCGGGGTCGGACTGATCAAGACGCTGGATGACATCCGTAATATCGTGCTCAAGGAACTGGATGGAGTACCGGTATACGTGCGCGATGTGGCCGAGGTGAAATTCGGCGAGGAGGTCCGGCAGGGCGCCAGCATCAAGGGCGGTTATACCGAAGCGGTAACGGGTATCGTCATGATGCTCGCAGGGGGCAATGCCAAGGACATCGTCGGACGGCTGAAGGCGAAGGTCGCCGACATCAACGAGGGCGGCCTGTTGCCAGGCGGGCTCCAGATCGAGCCGTTCTATGACCGGACCGATCTCGTCAGCGCGGCATTGTGGACGGTGGGCAAGGTGCTGGCGGAGGGCATCCTCCTGGTGATCGTGATATTGTTCATCTTCCTCGGAGATGTCCGCTCCAGTGTGATCGTGGTGGCGACCCTCATAATCACGCCGCTGATCACCTTCATGATCATGAACGATCAGGAAATCACAGCCAACCTGATGTCTCTGGGAGGGCTTGCCATTGCCATCGGCCTGATGGTCGACTCGACGGTGGTAGTGGTTGAAAACGTATATCATCGCCTGGGTCACGCCAGCGGAACACGTGAATCGAAACTGCTGACGATCGTGGATGCGGTGGTCGAGGTAGGGACCCCGGTGATTTTCGGCATTTGTATCATCATTCTCGTGTTTCTGCCGCTGATGGCGCTGCAAGGGATGGAAGGGAAAACGTTCAGCCCGCTTGCATTCACGATCGCCATTGCGCTGGCGGTATCGCTGGTAGTGTCGCTGACCCTGTCGCCCGTGCTCTGTGCATATATCCTCAAGGGCGGGTCCGACAAGGATACCCGCATCATCGCCTTCCTCAAGGCGCGCTATCATCAACTGCTGAAATCGGCGCTGGGCCATGAGAAGACCACCATCATTACTGCTGTCGGCCTGCTCGTCCTGTCCTTCTCCCTGTTTCCGCTCCTGGGTAAATCCTTCATTCCGATCATGCAGGAAGGCGCGGTGACCCCCGTCATCATCCGGGTTCCGTCGATTTCGCTTCCCCAAGGCATAGAAATCGAAATGGAGGCCATGAAACTGATCGCCAAGATTCCGGGAGTCAAGAGCGTCGTTTCGAAGCTGGGTCGGGGCGAATCGCCCGCTGATCCAGCGTCCCAGAACGAATCCGACCCGATTGCGCAACTGGACCTGGAGGGGTCCGGTCGCACTCAGCACGAGATCGAAGAGGATATTCGAGAAGCGCTCAAGGCGTTGCCGGGTGTGAGTATTGCGCTGTCCCAGCCCATCGCGCAGCGCGTCGACGAGATGGTAACCGGCGTGCGTTCGCAGCTGGCCATCAAGATCTTCGGCGACGATCTGGAACAGTTGCGCAAATTGTCGGAACAGGTGGCCCGCATCATCAAGTCGACGCGCGGCGCGCGTGACATCCGTATCGAACGCCTGTCAGGCCAGCAGGAATTAACGATCGATATCGACCGGTATGCCATTGCCCGCCACGGTCTCAACGTTGCCGACGTGAACGAGCTGATCGAGACGGCGATCGGGGGCAAGGCGGTGACGAAGGTTTTCGAGGGCGAGCGGCGCTTCGTGCTTCGCCTGCGCTTTCCTGAGAACATTCGTGACGATGTGGAATCGATCCGCGATCTCTTATTGCGTGCTCCTGCCAAGGCCGGTCCCAACGGCGTGATGGCGCGGGGTGGCGTCCTGGTGCCGCTGAGCTCCGTGGCGGATATCCGCGTGGTGGACGGCCCGGCCATCATCTCGCGTGAATACGCCAAACGCCGCGTGGTCATCGGCGTGAACGTGCATGATCGGGACATTGGCGGTTTCGTTGAAGAACTGCAGAAGCGGACCGCGAAGGAAATTAAATTGCCTGCCGGCTACTACTTTGTATGGGGTGGGCAGTTCGAAAACATGGAACGTGCGATGGAGACGCTCTCGGTCATCGTTCCCCTGACCATCGCAGCGATTTTCTTCCTGCTGTTCGTGCTGTTCAATTCGATCAGGCTGGCTGGACTTATCATTCTGGTCCTCCCTTTTGCCTCCATCGGGGGCGTGATCGGGTTATTCGTGACGGGAGAGTATCTCTCCGTACCGGCGTCAGTGGGCTTCATCGCGCTGTGGGGTATCGCGGTATTGAATGGCGTGGTGCTGATTTCCTATATCCGGAAGCTGCGCGAGGAGGGCGCAAGCGTGGCCGATGCCGTGATCAAGGGATGCGAGCAGCGCTTCAGACCCGTACTGATGACCGCTACGGTGGCAATGCTGGGCCTGGTGCCATTTCTCTTTGCGACGGGCCCAGGTTCGGAGGTGCAGCGGCCGCTTGCCGTCGTGGTGATCGGTGGTCTGATCACCTCCACGCTGCTGACCCTGGTGGTATTGCCGACCCTGTATCGCTGGTTCGATGAGAAACCACTGGAAGTCTGAGGAGGAGAGAATGAAAGAGATTCGCGCAATATGCCGCCCGAGCCGCCTGCACACGCTGCGTGAGGCGTTGCGCCAGATTCCCGGTTTTCCCGGCCTGACTGTGATGGAAGCAAAAGGGTTTTCCGCACCCGCCCTCATCGATCATCCCACCCTGAAGGAAGCGCTGACGGATTTCGCAAGCGAGATCATGATTTGCACGCTCGTTGCTGATAATATGGTGGACCCCATCGTCGATGTCCTGATGCGCGAATGCAGGACCGGCCGCATCGGAGACGGACTGGTATGGCTGGTACCCGTCGAAGGCGCTCGCCGCATCCGGGACGGCAGTTTACTCTGATCGCTGCCGCCCTACTATGCGATAGTCGTATATGGCGCGATCAGAAATCCCGGTATTCTCCTGTATTCCATAATTCATCACCGCCAGCGTCATTCACATCATGAACCTTGACGAGAAAACCTCGCCGCATTCACCTTCTTCTCCGAAGGACAAGGCAAGCATCCTTGCCGAAGCGCTGCCCTATATCCAGCGCTTTCACGGCAAAACGATCGTCATCAAGTATGGCGGCAATGCCATGATCGAAGAAAACCTCAAGCAGGGATTTGCCCGCGATGTCGTTCTGCTGAAGCTGGTGGGGATGAACCCGGTGATCGTGCATGGCGGAGGGCCGCAGATTAACGATATGCTGAAGCGGATCGGCAAGCAGGGTGCATTCGTTCAGGGGATGCGTGTGACCGATGCCGAAACCATGAATGTGGTCGAAATGGTGCTCGGAGGTGTGGTCAACAAGGAAATCGTCAATCTGATCAATCAGCAGGGCGGGCGGGCGGTCGGTCTGACCGGCAAGGATGGCAGCTTCATCCGCGCCCGGAAAATGCTCATGCAGGACAAGGAAAACGCGGATGAATGGATCGACATTGGGCAGGTCGGTGAAATCGAGAGCGTCGATCCTGCCCTGATCGAATTGCTGGAGACACGGGATTTCATTCCCATAATCGCCCCGATCGGCGTCGGAAGGAACGGCGAGTCCTACAACATCAATGCGGATCTGGTTGCGGGGGAACTGGCAAGGGTATTGAATGCGGAAAAGCTGATACTGCTCACCAACACGCCGGGCGTGCTGGACAGGGATGGCAACCTGCTGACCGGGCTGACCGCGCGGAGAGTCGACGAGCTGTTCGCCGACGGGACCATCTCAGGCGGGATGATTCCCAAGATCGGTTCTGCGCTGGACGCGGTCAAACGCGGGGTCAGGTCCTGCCACATCATCGATGGGCGTGTCGAGCATGGCCTCCTGCTCGAAGTACTGACGGATCAGGGTGTGGGTACTCTCATCCAGGCAGATTGAGTTGCAGATTCGAAAAGGCGCTATAAAATCAGGTTATGGCCCTATCGAAAAAGAGGAAATCATGCAGGTAAAATCCGGCGACAAAAAAGATCAGATACTTCAGGTTCTTGCCGGTATGCTGGAGGAGCCGCGCGCGGGCAGGATCACCACCGCATCACTGGCAGCTAGGCTCAATGTTTCGGAAGCTGCGCTCTACCGGCATTTTGCGAGCAAGGCGCAGATGTTCGATGGCCTGATCGAATTCATCGAGAAAACGCTGCTCAGCCTGATCAACAAGTTGATATCGGAAGAAAAAAGCGGCATCAGGCAGGTAGAGGGGATCGTTGCGCTATTGCTTGGCTTTGCCAAGAAGAATCCCGGCATGACGCGGGTGCTGATCGGCGACGCGCTGATAAACGAGAACGACCGCTTGCAGGCACGCATCAACCAGCTGCACGACCGGCTTGAGGCGACGCTGAAGCAGGCCCTGCGTTTTGGCGCCGGGGAGGGAGAGGTTACAGCTGACCTCGACGTGTCAGCGCGGGCGAACATGCTGATGTGTTACGTGGCGGGGCGCTGGCATCAGTTTGCCAAAAGCGGTTTTAAGCGCGACCCGATGGAGTATTGGGAAGCGCAGCGGCGGGAAATACTGTCCAGCGAGGGATTCAGGATGGTGCTTCCGGCAGCCGGGTGAATTTCAGGGGAGCAAGCTTCCCCAGGACCGGTTCAGCCGGACCAAGCCGTTCCGCAGGTGGGACAGGCTGCATCCCTGTTCAGCCTGATCGAGCGCCATTCCATCGACAATGCATCGAGCAGCAGCAGGCGACCGTTGAGGGTTTGCCCGATATCGAGCAGGATTTTCAGCGTTTCGGCTGCCTGCATCGAGCCAATCACGCCCACCAGCGGTGCGAATACGCCCATGACCGCACAACGCATATCCTCATCTCCGCCGCTCTCTGGAAACAGGCAGCAGTAGCAGGGGCTTTGACCGTGGCGCAGGTCGAAGACCGCAATCTGGGCATGGAAGCGAATGGCCGAGCCTGACACGAGGGGTTTTTTCTGGATGACGCAGACCCGGTTGATGGCGTGCCGGGTAGGAAAGTTGTCGCTCGCATCCACCACTACGTCGGCCCCGGCGGCCAATTGCAGTAATCGCCCCTCGTCGAGGCGCTCGTTCAGCGCGACCACATCTACTTCCGGATTGATTCCTGCCAGGGTTTTACTGGCGGAATGAGTCTTGAACATGCCGATGCGGTCGGTTGCATGGGCGATCTGCCGTTGGAGATTGGTCAGATCGACCTTGTCGCCGTCGCAGATCGTCAATTTGCCGACGCCGCTCGCAGCCAGGTACATTGCGGTGGGCGAGCCCAAGCCTCCAGCCCCGATTACGAGTACGTGCGATCGACCCAGGACCTCCTGACCTTGTATGCCGATTTCCGGCAACAGGACATGGCGGCTGTAGCGCAGCAACTGCTCATCGTTCATGATCAGGGAATGCCGCTGCCGGGCCTTTCGGGGCAAACGAGCCAATAGGGGGAACAAGCCTGCGAGCTTCGGATTGAAAAGCGCAGGATAAAGCACTGTCAGCACTGTCGCGGGGATATCGGCAAAACGATATCCCCGATCTTCCAGGCGGAGCTGAGGCTACTGGTACCGGGATATGCGGTACTTCATCCTCAGGGAGCCACAACGGCTTTTTCCGCCTGGGCCGAATTTTTCTTCAGTCCACCTTCCTTGAAATAGCTGATCGCCTGCGCCAGTAGCTGGTCACCGCTGGAACCGAATTCCGCAGGGGGTTCGCGTTTCTTGTTCGGATCCTCTTCAGCTTCGGGCTGGGACGCTTTCGCCTCGGGCTTGGGCGCAGCCTTCTCTGCTTCGGACTTCGCCTCTTCCAGCTTGCCGTTGGAGAGGTGGCGGTCCAGATCGGCTTCGCGCAGGCGTTCGAATTCGTCTTTCGCCCCTTCGTCAATGATATCGGGCGTAATGCCTTTGGCCTGGATGGATTGTCCATTGGGCGTGTAGTAGCGCGCCGTAGTCAGCTTGATCGCCGTGTTGTTGCCCAGAGGCAGGATCGTCTGTACCGATCCTTTTCCAAAAGTCTGCGTGCCCATGATGACGGAGCGCTTGTGATCCTGCAGCGCGCCAGCCACGATCTCCGATGCCGATGCCGACCCGCCATTTACCAGCGTGACCATCGGTACTGTCTTGATCGCGGGTGGCAGCCGTTTCAGGTAGTCGTTTCTGGTATCGCGCAGGTAGAACTCCGGGCTCGCCTTCAGCTTCATCTTGGCGTCGTCCGTGCGGCCGTCGGTATATACCACCAGCGAGTCGGCGGGCAGGAAGGCGGCGGATACCGCGACTGCGCCATTCAGCAACCCTCCCGGATCATTGCGCAGGTCCAGCACCAGTCCCTTCATGGGCACGGTGCTCTCCTTGAACAGCTTGTCAATCGCCTTGATCAGGTTTTCGCCGGTTTGCTCCTGGAACTGCGTGATGCGGATATATCCATAACCGGGTTCCACCATTTTTGACTTGACGCTCTGGATCCTGATGATGGCGCGCGTCAGCTTGAACACCAGCGGCTTCAGTTCGCCCTTGCGCATCACCGTAAGAGTGATGGAGGTATTGGGTTTGCCACGCATGCGCTTGATCGCGTCGGTCAGCGAGAGTCCCTTGACCGCGGTGTCGTCCAGTTTGATGATCAGGTCGCCCGGCTTGATGCCTGCACGGAATGCCGGGGTGTCCTCGATCGGGGAAATGACTTTCACGAACCCGTCTTCCATGCTGACTTCGATGCCCAGCCCCCCGAACTCTCCCTGCGTGCCGATCTGCAGCTCCTTGAAAGCATCCGCATCCAGGTAGGCCGAGTGGGGATCAAGGCCGGTCAGCATGCCATTGATTGCCTCGGTAATCAGTTTCTTGTCTTCGACCGGTTCGACGTAGTCGCTCTTGATGCGGCCGAACACTTCAGTGAAGGCGCGCAGTTCCTCGACCGGAAGAGGATGCAGGGTTCCCTGAGTGTCCTTGTCGGCGACGGCAGAAAAGTTGAGGCTGAGCATCACGCCTACGACCGCGCCGAAAGCAACCAGGCCGAATTGCCGCATCTTGTCACTCATTAAATATTCTCCATAACATGTGGATTTCTTGCATCGATCATTTTATTCTGACCCAGTTCAAGGGGTCAAACGGTTTGCCCTGGTGACGCAGTTCGAAATACAGGCCGGGACCGGAGTTGCCGCCGTCGTTCCCCACCGTTGCGATCGTGTCCCCGCTGCGAACCGTATCGCCCACCCGTTTATGGATGGTGTCGTTGTTGCCGTAGAGGCTCATGTAGCTGCCGCCGTGATCCAGAATCATCAGGTTGCCGAATCCCCTCAGCCAGTCCGCGAAAACGACTTGACCGCTGGCAACGGCCTTTACATCGGTTCCCGCCGTCGAACGAATGAACAGACCTTTCCAGGTTACCCCGCCATCAGCACGTGGACTGCCAAACCGGTTCGCAAGTTCCCCGCGCACCGGTAAACTCAGGCGGCCTTTCAACGCCAGGAACGGGCTTCCATCGGTCGACGTGTCGGGCAGACTCTCGTTGCCTGGTGAAGCGGGGGAAGAGCGGTCGACCTGGGCGCGTTGTTTTTTCTTCCGCGCCGCGGCAAGTTCCCGAGCCCGCGCCGCCGCCAGTTCGCGAGCAATCTGGTCCACCAGCCGGGTGAGGCGTTCCTCGTCACGCTTGAGCCCCTCGATTTCGCGCCGCTGCTGTTCTGCCTGCTGCGACGCCTGTACAAGCAGCCTGGTATGTTCGGTTTTTTGTTGTTCAAGCTGTTTTTTCTGCTCGACCTGCCTGGACTGGATCAGGGTGATCTCGTCGTTTTTTTCGCGGCTTTGGCGGGCAAGCATGCCGAGCTGCCGCAGGTTCGCGCGGAGCGCATCGATATCGTCCTTGCGTGCGCGGGAAAAATAACCGTAATAGTGGAGATTTCGAGCAATCTCGTTCGGGTCGTGCTCGTTGAGCAGCAGCCCGAGATATTCCTTCTGCCCACCGCCATCCACATAATGGCGATAGAGCAGCTTGCCCAGCCGTGACTGCTGCAGTTCAATATTTCTTGAGATTTGCCGGGATTGCGCATGCAGCTTGCCGAGCTCATTCTTGGCCTGCTTCTGCTTCCGGATGAGCGTGGCAATTCTATCGTTGGCGTCGCTGATCGCTTTTTCGGAGTCGCGCAATGCGTCCGCCGCTTCCGATTTTGCTTCTTCCGTCGACGTCAGCTTCTCTTCCAGGGTTCGGATGCGGCCGCGCAGTTCCGTCAGATCGTCCTGCTCGGTGTTTGCGGCGGCATGAAACGGATACGACAGCAGCAGTGTACAGGCCGGAAGAAGTACCCGAAGCAGGTTGAGCCACAGACCAGTGCCGATCAAAGCCGTGATTTCCAGATATCTGTCTTTTACCGGATCATACACCTCCGGCGAAATGGATTCATCCCCGGAGGCTGCTCGCCGGACTGCGATGGGCAGCGGATCGCATGTTCCCGCGGAGCACGGAAACTGGCGTCACTGCTGCGGCGAGATTTTTCCCTGGTTTGCCACGACCTGCATCGCCTGCTCGATCTTTTCCCGGTCGCCGAGATAGTAGCTGCGGATGGGGGTCAGGTCTTCCTCAAGTTCATACACGAGCGGAATTCCGGTCGGAATATTGAGCTCCAGGACGTCCCGTTCGGAAAGATTGTCGAGATACATGACAAGCGCCCGCAATGAATTGCCGTGGGCTGTGATAAGCACGCGCTGCCCCGATTTGACCTGGGGCGCGATATGATCGTTCCAGTAGGGCAGAAATCTTGCTACCGTGTCCGCGAGGCACTCGGTCAACGGGATATCGTCCACGGAGAGGGCCCGATAACGAGGGTCGAAACCAGGGTAACGTTCATCCCCGGAGGCAAGCGCGGGCGGGCGGACATCGTAGCTGCGTCGCCAGATCAGCACCTGTTCCTCGCCGTACCTGAGTGCCGTCTCCAGCTTGTTCAACCCTTGCAGCGCGCCATAATGCCGCTCGTTCAGCCGCCATGACAGGTTGACGGGAATCCACATCTGGTTCATTTCGTCGAGGGCGATCCATAAGGTTCGAATGGCACGTTTCAATACCGACGTGTAGGCGATGTCGAACGCAAACCCGTTTTCGCGCAGCAAACGACCCGAGTTTTTCGCTTCTTCCCGGCCTCGTGGAGTCAGATCCACATCTGTCCAGCCGGTGAAACGATTCTCCTTGTTCCATGTGCTTTCTCCATGCCGCAGGAGAACGAGTTTTTTCATATTCTTTCTTTGCAGTTTGCAGGAAAAGGAAGGGATTGACACAGATTAACGCGATGCGATGACCGCGATGTTTCAATGATTAACGAACGCGATTTGAAAAACTATATATTTTAACCTATTCCGGCCGGCCGCGGTACCGGGGCGAAGCTCCGGTGTGGGAAAACCCCGGGGAAGCGACGAACGAGAGAATTCCGCAAGCCCGGCGTCTCTGATAAAATCAGCGGTTACGGAAATCGAGGAGTCTGAGCGTGGCATCATTCCTGCAGAACAATATTGCCCTGGTCGTGGCTGCCCTTGCGAGCGGGATCCTGCTGTTGTGGCCGCTGGTATCGCGCCGTGGCGGCAAGGAGGTCGACACACTGATCGCCGTTCAGCTCATCAACTACAAGGATGCGCTGGTATTGGACGTACGCGAAGGCAGCGAGTACGATGCGGGGCATATACCGAATTCGAGGCACATTCCCGCCGACAAGCTTGAACAGCGCGTTCAGGAATTGGAAAAGTTCAAGAGCACTCCCGTGCTGCTGATTCATCGCAGTGGCGCGCACTCCACAGGAAAAGCCGGAAAGTTTTTGCGGAGCCAGGGATTCCAGCATGTGCATGACCTTGCGGGCGGCATGGATGCATGGGAGCGGGCAAGCCTGCCGATTGTGAAGAAATGAGGCGGGGGACCGAATGACGCATGTCATCATGTATACCACGGCTTTCTGTCCCTATTGCATCATGGCGGAGCGGATGCTGCGCAGCCGGGGAGTGTCGGAAATAGAAAAAATACGGGTCGACTTGGAGCCAGCTCGGCGTGCCGAAATGATGGAGAAAACCGGCAGGCGCACCGTTCCCCAGATCTTTATCGGCAATATGCACGTAGGCGGGTACGACGATCTGGTCAAGCTCGACCGGAATGATGAATTGACAAGGCTTCTGGCTGTCTGAAGTTTTTCCGGCGGCAGGCTTTTTCTGCGACGCGGCGACGGCTGTGAACCGAACGAGGTGCGCGATAGCCTGGAGAATGCGGCGGGAAAGCAGATTTGGAATGTTTTGCTCCGCGATACGAAACCGGATACGAGACTGGAGGCCCGGAGGCGAGGAACCAGGTCCTGCACCGCTATCCGTCCCTGTCCGTCTTTTTTTGACTAGCCCAGGTGGAATTCAATATGAGTAAGGAAGAACAGCAGCCCGTTTTCAACATTGAGAAAATCTACGTCAAGGATCTGTCTCTCGAGATACCGCATGCTCCCCGGATTTTTCTGGAGCGTGAAACGCCGGAGATAAACATACAGCTGCATACCAAGGGAGAGCGTATCGACGAAGGCATGTATGAAGCGCTCCTGACGATTACCGTCACCGCCAAGGTTAAAGACAAGACCATGTTCCTGGTGGAGGTGAAGCAGGCCGGCATTTTCCAGATCCGCCACGTCCCGGAAGCGGATATGGATCCTGTGCTGGGCATTGCCTGTCCCAACATTCTGTTTCCCTATCTGCGCGAAACCGTTTCCGATATCGTTACGCGGGCGGGATTCCACGCCGTCATTCTGAATCCGGTGAATTTCGAGGCGCTCTATCTGCAGAGAAAGCAGCAGGCGGAGCAGGCAGCGGATGTACAGGAAGCAGGTGAAGCACAACAGCAGGTGACGCACTGAGCATGATGAAGGATGCATGCGCTGCCCGGTCTTTCTTCCTGCGGAAGCTGATCCTGGCGGTATTGTGCCTGCCGGCTCTGGTATTTCCGGGGTATGCTGTTGCGGCACTTGAATTCTATTCCATCAAGGAGAATGCAGCCATCATGTACGATGCGCCGTCGCTCCGGGCGGGCAAGCTGTACGTGGCAAGCCAGGACCTGCCCGTCGAGGCGGTCGTGAGAGTAGAGGGCTGGGTCAAGGTCCGCGACAGCAGCGGTAGTCTGGCGTGGGTGGAAGAGGCAGCGTTGAGCGAGAAACGGCATGTCATCGTCATTGCTCCTGCGGCGGATGTGCACCGGGCCGCGGATGACAATTCCCCGCTTGTGTTCCAGGCCTCTCTCGGCGTCATCCTGGAATGGCTCGAGTCCGCGGGAGTGGGCTGGGTCCGGGTGCGTCACCGCGATGGCCAGGAGGGATACGTCAGGACCGTTCAGGTCTGGGGTGCATGAGGATAGCGGTTCTGGGAGCAGGCGCATGGGGTACCGCGCTTGCGATCACGCTCGGTACGCATTCCACCATTTCCCATCAGGTGACCTTGTGGACCCGCCGTTCCGATCATCTTGCGGAACTCGTTTCCCGGCGGGTCAATCAGCGTTATTTTCCCGATTTTCCGTTGCCTGATTCCCTGCACCTGACCTCGGCGCTCGATGAGGCCGTCAGTGCCGCGGAGCTTGCGTTGGTCGTCGTTCCCGTTTCGGGCTTGCGCGAGACCCTCAGGGGCGTTGCCGGGTGCGGCAGGGCGGTTCCGCTGGTGTGGGGCTGCAAGGGATTCGAGGCGCAATCCGCCTGGCTGCCCTACCAGGTAGCCGAGGAGGAATATGCGGGTATCGCACCCTGCGGCGTATTGTCCGGGCCCAGTTTCGCACAGGAAATTGCGCAGGGGCTTCCCGCAGCTCTGACTCTGGCATCTCGCAACGAAGGATTCGCCCGGGATATCGCCGCCCAGTTGCATACGCCGCGGCTGCGGGTGTATTCGAGCACGGATATCGTGGGGGTGGAAACGGGCGGCGCAGTCAAGAATGTCATATCGATTGCAGCCGGCATCTGTGACGGAATGGGATTGGGTCATAACGCCCGGGCCGCGCTGATTACGCGGGGCCTGGCGGAGATTACCCGATTGGGCGTGCGCCTCGGCGGCTGCAGGGAAACGTTCATGGGGCTGACTGGCATGGGCGACCTGATACTCACCTGTACCGGAGACCTGTCCCGCAATCGAAGGGTCGGTCTGGCGCTGGCTGGAGGCCAGCCGCTGCCCCTGATCCTGCAGCAGCTTGGCCACACCGCCGAAGGCGTTCACACGGCGCGTGAGGTGCTGCGGCTGAGCCAGGAACTTGGGGTCGACATGCCCATTACCCAGGCGGTCTGCAGCGTTCTAGATGATGGCATGCCGGCCGGCCTGGCAGTGGAAGCGCTGCTCAACCGGCAACCCAGGGCGGAATATCAATGAGGTATCTTCCGGTGCGTGGCGATCATCCGCTTATTCACGCTGCCATCCAGGTAGTTAATCGGGGATCGCTTTCCTTTTTTCATCCCTATATACCTTTTTCGAATCCCATCTGGCGCCATGCTTCGTAGACCACCACGGCAACGGCATTGGACAGGTTGAGACTGCGGCTGTCGGGAACCATGGGGATGCGGACCCGGTGCCGTTCCTCAAAACTTTCCATCATGCCATGCGGCAGGCCGCGGCTTTCCGCCCCGAACAGGAGCGCGTCCCCATGGGTATAGGCGACGTGGTCATAGCGCTGGCCGCCTTTGGTGGAGACGGCAAGAATCCTCCGGCCCTGCAGCTGCAGGGCGCACTCCGTCCAGCCTGGATGTACCACGACGCTGGCGAATTCGTGGTAATCGAGTCCGGCCCGGCGCAGGTGCCGGTCCTCCATGGCAAAGCCCAGGGGTTCGATGAGATGCAGCCTGAAACCGGTATTGGCACAAAGCCTGATGATGTTCCCCGTATTGGGGGGAATTTCCGGCTGGTAGAGAATGACGTCGAGCATATAGAGATGACATTTTCAGAAGTGCATTTACGGTTCCCCGGGAAGCGTTCTCGCCACAACCCAGGCGCTCACGGAGGCCGCGCCACCCTGACGCAGCACTTTTGCCAGCTCATTGAGCGTCGCCCCCGTCGTCATGACATCATCCAGCATGGCGATGCGCCTGCCCGCAAGATCCGTCTCGCATGAGAATGCATTCCGCATGTTTTTGCCACGCGCTTTCCACGGCAGTCCAGTCTGGGAAGGCGTATCCCTGATGCGCCGGCAAGCGGCGGGCAGCAGCGGAATATGCAGGCGCTCCGATACGTGCCGGCCAATCTCGACTACCTGATTGAAACCCCGTTCACGCAGCTTCGCCGGATGAAGCGGCATCGGTATGATGCAGTCCGGCATATCCTCGGCCTCTACCCGTGCTGTCAGCAGACTCGCCAGCACCGGCGCGAGGGCCAGGTTGGAACCATATTTGAGCGAATGGAGCAGAGCGTCCACCGGGAAGCTGTAATTCAGCGCTGCCGCGCTGCGGTCGAACGCGGGTGTGTGGGCAAGACAGGCTCCGCAGATACCGGATGTCGTGATCGGCAGCGCGCAGACAAGGCAGTGGGTGGGTGACAGGTAAGGCAGGCTGTCGCGGCAAGGCAGGCAGAAATCGCTATGCCGGGTGGCGGCGCCACACAGGACACAGTTTTTCGGCATCAGGGATTGCAAAATATTTAATCGATGGTTCAAAAATACCCCGAAAAAAATTGACAATAACCCAGTAATCCGTGATGATCTTGCGGAACTCGGACGCGAAGCCGGAGCGGAATTCGTGCAGGACGCGGCGGCCGATCGATCCATCGTTTTTCATTCCCCGTAACAATATAACCGATAGGGCAGGGCATGAGCCAGCTTACTCCCGACAGGACCGGCAATACGCCGGGGTCGCCAACCGGTGCAATGTGTGACCTTGTCCCTGAATCTTTCCACAGATCGGAAACGCCACGCTGGCGCGTGGAAGAGGTGGAGGTCCTGCTGGATTTGCCGTTCAACGACCTGGTTCACCGTGCGCAGCTCGTTCATCGGGAGCATCATGATCCCAACGCCGTCCAGCTGTCCACGCTGATTTCGGTCAAGACCGGCGGTTGTTCGGAAGATTGCGGTTATTGCCCGCAGGCGGCGCGCTATCACACCAGCGTGGAAAACCAGGACATGCTGTCCATCGACGAGGTGGTGGCATCGGCGCAAGCAGCCAGGACGCAGGGGGCGACGCGATTCTGCATGGGGGCGGCATGGCGGGGGCCGAAGCAGCGCGACATGGAGAGAATGGTGGAAATGGTCGGTGCGGTAAAAGCGCTGGGGCTCGAAACCTGCGCCACGCTGGGCATGCTGAAGCCGGGCCAGGCGGAGCAGCTGAAGCAGGCCGGACTCGACTACTATAATCACAACCTCGACACCGCGCCGGAATTCTACGGCGAAATCATCACCACCCGCAACTACGAAGACCGGTTGGACACACTGGAGAAGGTGCGCAATGCGGGTATCAATGTATGCTGCGGCGGCATTGTCGGCATGGGCGAGACGCGCCGGGCACGCGCAGGCCTGATCGCCCAGCTGGCCAATCTCGATCCCTACCCCGAATCGGTTCCAATCAACCACCTGGTGCAGGTGGAAGGCACCCCCCTGCATGGTACTGCTGCGCTGGATCCGCTGGAATTCGTGCGTACGATTGCGGCTGCGCGCATTTCCATGCCGCGGGCCATGGTCAGGCTCTCGGCCGGCAGGCGGGAGATGTCGGATGCGATACAGGCGCTGTGTTTCCTCGCCGGTGCAAATTCCATTTTTTACGGCGACAAGCTGCTGACCACCGGCAACCCTGAAGCCGATCGGGACAAGGCCCTGTTCGACAGGCTGGGACTGCATGCGATATAGGCTGCGCCAACCTTGCTGCCTGTGGCCTTGATCCTGCTTTCCCTGTTCCATTGATCGACTGCTCTTTCAGATACCTGATTGAACAATCGGGTGGCCACCGAAATGTTCGACGATACCGCTGAATCCCTGCGACAGGAGTTGCACGAGAGGGAGACAAAGAATCTGTACCGCCGCCGCCTTGTGCTGGAAAGTCCCCAGGATGCGCGCGTCCTGATGAATGGGCGGGAATACCTCGCATTCTGCAGCAACGATTATCTCGGTCTTGCGAATCACCCCCTGCTGATCGCGGCCGTTTGCGACGGGGCAAAGCGATACGGCGTAGGAGCAGGTGCTTCTCATCTCATCAGCGGACATTCTTCTGCGCATCATGCGCTGGAGGAGGCGCTGGCCCGCTTTACGCGATTTCCCCGCGCGCTGCTTTTTTCAACCGGTTATATGGCAAACGCCGGGGTCATTACGGCGCTGGCAGCCCGCGGCGATGCGATATTTGCCGACAGGCTCAACCACGCTTCCCTCAATGATGCGGCGCTGTTGTCCCGTGCCAGGTTCAGCCGTTACCCCCATGGGGATATGGCTGCGCTCGAACGGCAGCTGGATGCATCCCGCGCCAGGCGCAAGCTCGTGATAACCGACGCGGTGTTCAGCATGGATGGTGATGTGGCCCCGGTACCCGAACTGATGACGCTGTGCGAACGGCATGGCGCGTGGCTGATGCTCGATGATGCACACGGTTTTGGCGTAACCGGCGCGCAGGGGAGGGGAGCCGCGGCCTCTCTGGCCACCCGTTCTTCACGTCTTGTCTACATGGCCACGCTCGGGAAGGCGGCGGGGGTGTTCGGCGCTTTCGTCGCTGCACAGGCAGAGGTCATCGAAACCCTGATCCAGCGCGCCCGCAGCTATATCTATACCACGGCCACACCGCCGCTGCTGTCTCGTGCCTTGCTGAAGAGCCTGGAATTGATCGAAGCGGAGGAGTGGCGGAGAGAGAAGCTCTCGCAGCTTGTTGCCGCACTCAAACGGGAACTGCAGCCGTTGCGCCCGGGACTGCTCCCGTCGGCCACCCCCATCCAGCCCTTGCTGGTCGGGGAAAATCTACGTGCTTTGGAGCTCAGCGAGGCATTGCTCGAAAGGGGTTTCCTCGTACCCGCCATACGGCCCCCAACGGTCCCCGAGGACATGGCGCGGCTGCGGATCTCACTATCCGCAGCACATAGCCTGGAAGATATCGGCAGGCTGGGAGCCGCGTTGCGCGAGCTGAACGGGAACATCAGGAAACACGGATGAGCCTCTACGTGGAATCCATGGGGACGGGGCCCGATCTGGTTCTGCTGCATGGCTGGGCCATGCACGGCGGGACCTGGGGTGGCGTGCGCGAGCGGCTGGCGCGGCATTTCAGGCTGCACCTGGTGGATTTGCCGGGGCATGGGTTCAGCCGGGAATCCGATTCATCCTGCAGGGACGGTTTCGCGGACGGGTCCACGAGCGATACACAGACTGACGGAGAACCGTCAGCCTGTCCGCTGGATTGCATGGTGGCGAGCGTACGGGAAGTTTTGCCCGATGAGTCCATTATTTGCGGCTGGTCCCTGGGCGGGCAGATAGCGATCGAACTGGCAGCGCGTCATCCGACAAGAGTACGCAAACTCGTTCTGGTGGCGACCACGCCCTGCTTCATACGGCGCGAAGACTGGCCATGGGGAACCGAAGCTTCCACGCTGCAGCTGTTTGGCGCCAATCTGAAACGGGATTACCGGCCGACCATGAGCAGGTTCCTGACATTGCAGGTGCACGGTACCAGCGGCGACGCCGGGCAGGTGCTGGCGCATCTGCGCCGGAGCGTGTTCGAGCGTGGCGAACCGGATAAAACGGCGCTGGAGGCGGGTCTGCAGGTCCTGCTGTCCAGCGATCTCAGACCTGCAATCCGGAAGATCGATCAGCCCGTGTTGCTCCTTCATGGCGAGAACGATGTGATTGCCCATCCGGATGCGGCGCGATGGATGTGCCGGGAACTGCCGGATGCGCAACTGCTCATGCTGCCACATTGCGGTCATGCGCCTTTCCTGTCGTGGCCGGACCGGTTTGCGGATGGCATAGCACGGCTCATGAAAGATGGATGAGAGTCACATCATCGACAAGCGTGCCGTGCGCGCTGCCTTCGGACGGGCCGCCGCAAGCTATGACCAGGCCGCCATCCTGCAGCGCGAGGTGTGCGACCGCATGCTTTCGCGCCTCGACTACATCAAATACATCCCCGACGTCGTACTCGATGCCGGCAGCGGCACGGGTTATGGCACGCGCAAGCTGCTCGATCGCTATCCGGCCGCGCGGATGCTGGCTGTCGACGTGGCCCTGGCCATGCATGCGCAGGCAAACGCCCATCTACCCTGGTGGCGTCAACTCATCGGGAATTCAATCCCCAACCGGACGACCCGCGTAGTCGCGGATATCGAGCAATTGCCGTACAGGAATGCCTGCGTCGGCCTGGTGTGGTCCAATCTGACAATGCAGTGGTGCAACGATCTCAGGAATACGTTTGCCGAGGCCCACCGGACGCTCAAGACGGGAGGATTGTTCATGTTCAGCACGTTCGGACCAGACACGCTGAAGGAATTGCGTGAAGCTTTTCGCTTGGTGGACGGCTTCAGTCATGTCAGCCGCTTTACGGACATGCATGATATCGGCGACATGCTGGTGCACAGCGGCTTTGCGACACCGGTCATGGATATGGAATATATCACGATGACATATGATGACGTAGTGAGTCTCATGAAGGATCTCAAAGCGATCGGCGCTCATAATGCGACGCGGGGAAGACGCCGCGGACTGACTGGTAAAGGCGTATGGCGGAATGCCATGAGCCATTACGAAACCCTGCGCAAGGAAGGAAAGCTTCCGGCGACATTCGAAGTGATATATGGCCATGCCTGGAAACCACAGCCGCGCACTTCGGTTCTCACGCCTGAAACCAGGAGGCAACTGGGCCTGGAATAACGGCATATGTTATTGTGATTGCATACTTTGTTACCGGAACGGACACCGGGGTCGGCAAGACGCTGGTCAGCTGTGCCCTGCTGCACGCCTATCGTGAGCGCGGAAAAACAGTGGTGGGCATGAAGCCGGTAGCGGCGGGGTGCGAGAATGGAAAATGGATAGACGTGGAATTGCTGGCGGCGGCAAGCAACGTGGCGACCCGTCTCGAACAGCGTAATCCTTATGCCTTCCTTCCGCCTGTCGCACCGCATATTGCGGCAGCCCTTGCTGGCGTCGAGATAGAGATCGGCATCATTCACCGCGCCTGCAGGGAATTGCGGGAAAAAGCCGATGTGGTGGTGGTGGAAGGCGCGGGCGGCTTTCTCGTTCCATTGAATGAACGGCAGGACAGCGCCGACATGGCGCGGACGCTGGGACTGCCGGTCATACTGGTCGCAGGGATGCGCCTTGGCTGTATCAATCATACGCTGCTGACTGCCATGGCCGTGCATGCCATCGGGTTGCCGCTGGCGGGCTGGATCGCCAACCGCATCGACCCTGGTATGTCTGCCTTCGACGAAAATCTGCGTGCGCTGGAGCGACGCCTGGATAGTCCCTTGCTGGGTGTACTGCCGTTCGATCCCGCTGTCGATTCCGCAAAGATGGCTTCATTACTGGATATCACAAAGCTGGAAGCGTGGGAGTCTTGAGTTGAGCTTTCGAATCGCGAGGCCCCAAGGTGCGGCTCATGCAGGAAGTGGCAGGGGTATGAGGCGATAACGGGTGCACGGGGATCGCGCAGGCCCTGATCTCAGATCATCACGCCCTGCTGTGCGGGGGGTGTATTGAGCAGGTGGTCTTCCGACTGGAATATCAGCGTGCCCACGAACAGGCTGAGAAGCGTCACCACGATACTTGCGAAGAATGCCGTCCAGAACCCGGAAACCCTGAAGCCGGGCACCAGTGTCGAGACCAGGAGCAGCATCAGTGCGTTGATGACGAGCAGAAAAAATCCGAACGAGATCAATGTCAGCGGTATGGTCAGAACAATGATGACGGGACGGATGACGGCATTGGCAAAACCCAGGAGCAGGGCAGAAATGAGCAGCGATTTTCTGCTGGTGAAGGAAATGCCGTGAAAGATAAAGCTCGCCACCCACAATGAAAGCGCAGTAATGCCCCAATGGGCGAGAAATGCCATTATGCTGTTGAACATTTTCCTTTCAGCAACGTTTTATTCGGAATGCGGGCTTGGAGAATCGAAACGGCGAGTCAGGTGGCGTGAATGAGTGCCGACCTGAGGTTCAGCTTATCGGGAAATTTTACAATAGATATGCGCCATTGCCCCGGTAAATCCATTTCAAGGCATTCCAGGGGGCTCGAAACACGCTTGGGAAGCACTGAATAAATCCTCGCTGGCGCGACGGCGGCTTTGCGGGATGGGATGCGCGAAAGGCGACAACGCGAATGGCCGACCCCCTTCGCTAGGAGCCTGACAAGGCAGACCGCCCGCAAAGCCCCGTCCCATCCG
>CAZYYR010000004.1:0-29978 GCA_964651465.1 uncultured Nitrosospira sp. | reverse complement strand
AGGAAGATGCGACCCCGTAGCGGGCTGTTGGCGCCTCGTGTACACTTTTGGCGCGGCCTGGCATCCCCTCCGCTGCCCGATCCCCGCTTCGCGGGGCCCCTCGGGCAACGCTCCGGGGCGCCATGGCGTTGCGCTCCTTGGCATCGTAGTCCCAGCTACGACCTGCGTCGCGCGCCTTATGATCATCCCGATTTTAACAGCAACGCGCTCAGCGAAGATTTGTTCAGCGCTTCCTTATAATAGGATTTAATGCAATATTCTTGGCACGCTCAGGATGAATTCCGGAATGGGCGCATCGAAGCGCAGGCCATCCTCGGCGACCATCTGGTAGCTGCCCTTCATGGATCCGACAGGTGTGGAAATGGCGGTGCCACTCGTGTATTCGAAGCTGTCGCCCGGTTTCAGCAGCGGCTGCTCGCCTACGACGCCCAGCCCCCGCACTTCCTGCAGACTGCCGCTCCCATCTGCGATCATCCAGTGCCGACTGATCAGCTGGGCGGCAACCGTGCCGATGTTGGACAGCATGATCGTATAGGCGAAAACATACCGATCGAGCGTCTCGTCGGACTGTTCCGGAAGATAGGTGGTATGAACCTTCACCATGATTTCGTATTTTTTCCCTTCAGCCATGACCTGCATTGCACACTATTTTGCGTCTTACGGCAAGTATGGCTTGATAAACTCATGCCCTCGCAATCAAAAACGGAGAGCGCTTTCCTGGATGTTCAAGCCGTTGGCATGAAGCGGCCATTTGCGGTTAAAATCGGACTTTTTTATCAGAAGGAAGCCCTTCATGGCTAATTATCGTATTGCTCCGAGCATTCTTTCCGCAAATTTTGCCAGGCTGGGCGAGGAAGTATCCGCAGTGATCGAGTCCGGCGCCGATTTCATCCATTTCGACGTAATGGATAATCATTACGTGCCGAATCTCACTATCGGTCCCCTGGTATGCGAAGCCATCCGGCCCGTGACGGATGCGGTCATCGACGTGCATCTGATGGTAGAGCCGGTGGACCGGATTATTCCGGATTTCGCCAAGGCGGGGGCGAACATCATTTCATTTCACCCGGAAGCGTCCCGGCATATCGACCGCACCATCGGACTCATCAAGGAACAAGGCTGCAAAGCCGGCCTGGTCTTCAACCCTGCGACGCCTTTGAACTATCTCGACCACGTTCTCGACAAGCTCGATCTGGTACTGATCATGTCGGTCAATCCCGGCTTCGGCGGACAGCAGTTCATTCCCGAGGCGTTGGTCAAACTGAGAGCGGTGCGCAAGCGCATCGACGAATCCGGCAGGAATATCCTGCTCGAGATCGATGGCGGCGTGAAAGTGGACAACATTGCCGAGATCGCCCGGGCGGGCGCCGATACTTTCGTGGCAGGTTCCGCCATATACGGCGCTGGGCGGGACAGCGATCCCCACCGGTACGATACCATCGTGGGCGCCTTGCGCATGGAACTGGAAAAAGTCTGACGTCAATCGAGAAATGCAGAGGGAACCGCTCTTTGCCTATACCTGTAAGGACCAGCAAGATGAATAAAAATAGTGCTCCGCTCGCGGAGGATCCGATGGTCCACCTGGAGCATCCCATGCCCGTGAAAGCGGTGATGATCGACCTGGATGGCACGCTGCTCGATACGGCGCCGGATCTCGCCTCGGCAGCCAACATGATGCTGAGGGAACTGGATAAGGCGGAGCTTCCGCTGGAGACTATTCAATCCTACATCGGCAAGGGGATAGAGAAACTGGTCAAGCGATCGCTGACCGGGAGCATGGATGGAGAGCCGGATGCGGCGCTGCTCGCAAGAGCGATGCCCGCTTATGAGCGTCATTATGCCGCCATGCTGTACGTCGACACCCGCCCCTATGCGGGGGTGATAGAGGGATTGAACACCTTGCGTGAAAAGGGCCTGCGCCTGGCCTGCATCACCAATAAGGCAGAGGCTTTTACCTTGCCGTTGCTGCGTGCTTCCGGCTTGATGGATTATTTCGACCTCATTCTGTCCGGCGACAGCCTGCCAAAGAAGAAACCGGATCCCATGCCGCTCCTGCATGCCTGCGAGCGTTTTGGCATCGCTGCGCATGAAATGCTCCTGATCGGGGATTCCCTCAATGACGCGCAGGCGGCGCGGGCCGCAGGATGCCGCGTTTTTGTCGTGCCGTATGGCTATAACGAAGGGCGTGACGTACGCGAACTCGATTGCGATGCGATCGTTTCCTCACTCGAGGATGCAGCGAAGCTGATCCGGAAATTGGCATGACCGATTGGAAAACAGGAACTGGAGGATGGGCTGCCGACACTTCGCGCCGATGGTGCAGGGTCGTCCGAATACGCCTGACGCTCGCGGGTGCAGGCATCGTGCTCTCTTTTCCCGTTTTCCTTCCGGAGTCGAATCATGACCGAAACACAATTCAACAGCCTGGCAGCGCAGGGGTATAACCGCATCCCGCTCGTTCTGGAAACCTTTGCCGATCTCGATACACCGCTGTCCATCTATCTCAAGCTTGCCAATCAACCCTATTCCTACCTGCTGGAATCGGTCCACGGGGGCGAACGCTTCGGCCGGTACTCGGTCATAGGATTGCCTGCCGCGACCCGGATCGAAGTGCGTGGAAGCCACATCGATCTTATCAGCCAGACAGGAAGGCAGGCGTTCGAGGAGCAGGATCCCCTTGCTTTCCTCGAGACTTACCTGTCGCATATCCGCGCAGCACCGTATCCCGGTTTGCCCCGCTTCTGCGGCGGGCTGGCGGGTTACTTCGCCTATGACACCGTGCGGCATATCGAACGCAGACTGGCGCGCTCCCCGGCGAGCCATCGGACTGACCGGCTGGATACGCCGGATATCCTCCTGCTTCTATCGGAAGAACTCGCGGTGGTCGATAACCTTTCCGGCAAGCTTTACCTGATCGTCTACGCGGACGCGGGGGTGATGGATGCGTATCCGGCGGCGAGAAAGCGGCTCAGGCAGCTGCTTGCAGACCTGCGCAAACCCGTCGAGATTCCAGCCGAAGCGCCCCGCCCGTCCGGCGAGGCTGTCTCCGAATTCGGCGAAGCGGACTTCATTGCAGCCGTGCAGCGTGCCAAACGCTACATCATCGACGGGGATATCATGCAGGTGGTATTGTCGCAGCGCATGCGCAAGCCCTACGGCGCCTCGCCCCTGGCGCTCTACCGTGCGCTGCGCAGCCTCAATCCGTCACCGTACATGTTTTACTATCATCTCGGCGACTTCCATATCGTGGGCGCTTCGCCCGAGATTCTGGTGCGCCTGGAAGGCGAGACCGTGACGGTACGCCCTATCGCGGGTACCCGTCCGCGAGGGAAAAACATGGAGGAAGATGCCGCGCTGGCTGCCGACCTCCTGGCCGACCCGAAAGAGCGCGCGGAGCATGTGATGCTGATGGACCTGGGGCGCAATGACGTTGGACGGGTTGCCCGGACCGGTACGGTACAGGTCACCGAAAACATGCAGATCGAAAATTATTCTCATGTCATGCATATCGTTTCCAACGTGGCGGGGAGGCTCAAGCCCGGCCTGAATGCGATGGACGTGCTGCGTGCCACCTTTCCTGCCGGTACCGTCAGTGGGGCACCGAAAGTGCGGGCAATGGAAATCATCGATGAGCTGGAGGTCTCGAAGCGCGGGATCTATGCCGGCGCCGTCGGCTACCTGGGATTCAACGGCGACATGGATCTCGCGATCGCCATTCGCACTGGCATCATCAAGGACGGGACATTGCACATCCAGGCAGGTGCCGGAATCGTCGCCGATTCAGTCCCGCAAAGCGAATGGATCGAGACGCAGAACAAGGCGAAGGCGCTGCTGCGCGCGGCTGAAATCGCGGAGAGTGGCCTGGACACAAGGATCTGATGATTATCTTCACCCGACGCTGACTGCCTTCCTCTGCGGAAATTCCATGGGTCTCCTTCCGGAAGGCTTGTCCGTTCGCTCTCCCGTCATCCCGGCTTCTCATACACCCAATCCAGCAGCGCATCCATGGCAGGCTGGGCATTTGCCGACCGGGGGTGATTGATGAAGAACACCACGACCATGCGCCTGCCGGAACGGGTATGCACATACCCTGCCATGGTCTTGACGCCCTCCAGCAGGCCGGTCTTGATATGCGCCTGCCCCGCAGTGGCGCTGCCGTTCAGCCGCTGTTTCATGGTGCCGTCCACCGCCGCGATGGGCAGCGAGGAAATGAATTCAGGCATGATCGGGCTCCGAAACGCCGCAAGCAGCAGTTCACCCATGTGGTGCGCGCTGATGCGTTCCTTGCGCGACAGGCCAGAACCGTTTTCCATGATCAGCTCCGGGAAATTCATCTGGCGGGACGCGAGCCACCACTTCAAAGCCAGCTCAGATTTGGTGAGCGTGGCGCGCTGCTGATTTTCGGCGAGCACGCTGCCCTCCGTGCCCATTCCATCCGCCACGCTGGCAGTCCTGATGGGCGGATCGACGTTCAGCCTGGTACCGGTACTCAATCCCAGCGCAAGATACAGTTGCCTCGCGGCGGTATTATTGCTGAATTTGTTGATATCGCGGACGATATCCGCAAGGGGTGGGGACAGATGCGTTTCCAGGGGAGGAGTTCCTTTCGAGGCGGTGCCGATGCGTACTTTTCCGCGGAGGATCCCACCCTGTTCCTCCCACAGTTGCTTGAACAGCGTGAAGATATAGGTAGCGGTATCGTTCAGGCTCAGAAACAGGGTTTTTTCGCCGCAACCGGTGGAATAGCTTCCGCTCAGCATGACCGCAGCGCGTCCGCCGCTATCGCTCCGAATATCGGTACCAAGAGCGTCCCGCCACCCATTGCACGTGCCATCGGTCAGCTTCAGGCTGTTCGTGAGATCGAGCGCCGATGGCAGCGGATCGACCACGATCCGTACGGTCCTGCTCTCGGGTTGAGGGAGAAGACGCAACGCGAGGGTGCGGTAGTTCACAAGCAGCGCTTCGGGCGGCACGTTGTAGGTGCGGTAAGGCTTGCCATCGAAGGCGCCCGGGTCGCCGCCGGGCAGATCGAAGTGGCTGCCATCCAGCACCAGGTCGCCGGTTATCTCGCGCAGGCCCGTTTGACGTAGCCGTCGCGTGAGCAGCCAGAAGTTTTCGAGATTCAGTTTCGGGTCGCCATATCCCTTGATGACCAGATCGCCCCGGAGCGTATCCTCCCGCAGGACTCCGTCGGCATACAACTCCGTCCTCCAGGTATAGGCGGGCCCCAGCAGTTCCAGCCCGGCAAATGTCGTCACCAGTTTCATCACCGAAGCCGGATTCATCGCCGTGTTCGCGTTGATGGCAAGCAAAGGCTGGGCTGCGCCGACTTCGTGGATATAAATGCCGGTGGCAGACTCCGGGATATTTGCCTGTTGGAGCGCCTTGTGGGCAGCCAGGGGTAAACCGGACGAATGGACAGACAGCGGAGACAATGCAAGGCATAGCGCTGCGACCAGGGTGAATTGCAGGCTTCGGCAACTCGAATCTATCGCCTTCCGGTAGCCTCCCGTTCCAAAGCCAAAGCAGGCCCGCAATGTATCCCGATCTCTCGGAAAGACGCGCAGGCAACTCATCGCGCTATCATCGACGGTAACCCGGAGCCAAGGATCGTGGAGGCAACTCCAGAATGGCAGAGCCGAAGGGTCATTACCGTACGATGCATGTTGCGTGGATCGAAGGCCGCGCTGCTCTCAGCATGTGTTCATGGCCTGCAGCGTGCCTTCCACCAGGAAGTCGATTTCCTGCTCGTCGATGATATAGGGAGGCATGAAATAGACGGTATTGCCCAGCGGGCGCAATGACAATCCCTGCTTGAGGGCGGCCCGGGCGAATGCTCCGGAGAATGCGGGATCGGAAGTCTTCATGTCGAACGCCCAGATCATGCCACAGTGACGGAAGTTTTCAACCCTGGAATGGGATGCGATCGGAAGTGCCGCCTGGTTGAGATAAGCTGCCTTCGCCAGGTTGGCCTCGATGACGTTGTCCTGTTCGAATATATCCAGGGTTGCCAGCGCAGCGCGGCAGGCAAGGGCATTGCCCGAATGGGTGTGAGAGTGCAGGAACCCCCGGGCGACCCTGTCGTCGTAAAATGCTTCGTAGACGATGTCGGATGTCAAGACCACGGAGAGCGGCAGATAGCCTGAAGTCAGGCCTTTGCCCACGCACAGGAAATCGGGGACGATTTCCCCCTGTTCGCAGGCGAACAGCGTGCCCGTCCTGCCGAAACCGACCGCGATTTCATCGGCGATCAGATGTATTCCATATTGATCGCACAGCCTGCGTGCATGCCGGAGATAATCGGGATGATACATGCCCATTCCGGCTGCGCCCTGCACCAGCGGTTCGAGTATGAGTGCGGCGGTTTCGGCATGGTGTTCCGCCATATGGGCTTCCAGCGCGACGGCTGCGCGCCCCGCATACTCGGCGGGCGACTCCTCGGAGGAAGCGTATCGCCAGTCCGGCGTCCGAACATGCGTGCAGGGGCGCAGAAGCGGTGCGTAAATGTCTTTGAACAGCGCGACATCGGTCACCGAAAGGGCACCCAGGGTTTCTCCATGATAGTCGTTTTGCAGACTGATGAAGCGGTTCTTTTCCGGACGACCGCTGTTGTGCCAGTATTGAAAGCTCATCTTCAATGCGATTTCCACTGCGGATGCGCCATCGCTGCCGTAGAAACAATGGCCGAGCGCACCCGGTACCAGTTTTCTCAGCCGCTCCGACAGTTCCACGACGGGCTCATGCGTGAAACCGGCGAGCATGACATGTTCGAGTCGGTCGAGCTGGTCGCGGAGGGCGGCATTGATACGGGCATTGGCGTGACCGAACAGGTTGACCCACCACGAGCCGATCGCGTCGAGGTAGCGTTTGCCATCGTGATCATAAAGCCAGACGCCTTCACCCCGCGCGATCGTGACAAGCGGCAGGGTTTCATGCTGCTTCATCTGCGTGCATGGATGCCAGACAGATTCCAGGCTGCGTTCCTGGAGATATTTGTTGCTCACCTCTTGAAATTCCTCATCGTTGCCCCTATTATTAGCACTCGTTAGCATTGAGTGCTAATACTTTTTCAAAATCCTGCGAAAAGATTGAGACTGAAAGCAGGTCTCTTGCGGGGTTTCATCGTTCTGATTTTTTAACAGGAGAAGAGAACATGCAGATTCGTCCCTTACATGACCGCGTTATTGTCAGGCGGCTCGAAGAAGAACGCAAGACCGCATCCGGTATTGTCATTCCCGACAGTGCCGCGGAGAAGCCCGATCAAGGCGAAATCATCGCCGTAGGCAAGGGCAAGGTCGGTGACGATGGCAAAGTCCGCGAACTGGACGTAAAAGTCGGCGATAAGGTGCTCTTCGGCAAATATTCGGGACAGACCGTGAAGGTGTCAGGGGAAGAGCTTCTCGTGATGCGTGAGGAAGACATCATGGGCGTGATCGAGGGTTAACCGTTAACCTGCGAGCACGCACGTTACACAACCAATTTCAGGAAATCAGGAGAAAGAGATTATGGCAGCGAAAGAGGTGAAATTCAGCGATTCAGCCCGGCACAAGATGGTGAACGGCGTCAACATACTGGCGGATGCAGTCAAGGTGACGCTTGGCCCGAAAGGACGCAATGTGGTTCTGGAGCGCTCCTACGGTTCCCCCACGATCACCAAGGACGGTGTTTCCGTGGCGAAGGAAATCGAACTGAAAGACAAGTTCGAGAACATGGGCGCACAAATGGTGAAGGAAGTCGCCAGCAAGACTTCCGACGTGGCGGGCGACGGCACCACGACCGCCACCGTATTGGCGCAGTCCATCGTCAAGGAAGGCATGAAGTATGTCGCCGCGGGGATGAACCCCATGGATCTCAAGCGCGGCATAGACAAGGCCGTTGCTGCCACAGTCGAAGAGTTGAGGAAGCTGTCCAGGCCCTGTACCACCAGCAAGGAAATCGCGCAGGTCGGCAGCATTTCCGCGAACTCCGATCCGGAAATCGGCAAGATCATTGCGGATGCAATGGAAAAAGTGGGCAAGGAAGGCGTCATCACCGTGGAAGACGGTTCCGGCCTGGAAAATGAACTGGAAGTGGTCGAAGGCATGCAGTTCGACCGTGGCTACCTGTCACCGTATTTCATCAACAACGCGGACAGGCAGATCGCAATGCTGGAAAACCCCTATATCCTGTTGCATGACAAGAAAATTTCCAATATACGCGAGCTGCTGCCCGTGCTGGAACTGGTGGCCAAGGCAGGCAAACCGTTGTTGATCATTGCCGAGGACGTGGACGGTGAAGCGCTCGCCACGCTGGTGGTGAACAACATTCGCGGCATCCTCAAAACCTGTGCCGTGAAAGCGCCTGGCTTCGGGGATCGGCGCAAAGCCATGCTGGAGGATATTGCCATCCTGACGGGTGGTACCGTCATCGCGGAAGAAGTGGGTCTGTCGCTGGAGAAGGCGACGCTGAAAGAGCTGGGCCAGGCGAAACGCATTGAAATCGGCAAGGAAGAGACGACCGTCATCGACGGTGCCGGGGATGCGCAGAATATCGAAGGCCGCGTCAAGCAGGTTCGTGCCCAGATCGAGGAAGCGACCAGCGACTACGACAAGGAGAAATTGCAGGAGCGGGTCGCAAAGCTGGCCGGGGGTGTGGCGCTGATCAAAGTGGGCGCAGCCACGGAAGTGGAAATGAAGGAGAAAAAGGCGCGCGTGGAAGATGCGCTTCACGCCACGCGTGCAGCGGTGGAAGAAGGTATCGTTCCGGGAGGCGGCGTTGCCCTGCTGCGCACGCGCACTGCGGTAGCCGGCATCAAGGGAGACAATCACGATCAGGATGCAGGCATCAAGATCGTCCTGCGCGCTCTGGAAGAGCCGCTGCGCCAGATCGTCGCCAACTGTGGCGATGAACCCTCGGTGGTGATCAACAAGGTGCTGGAAGGCGAGGGCAATCTCGGCTACAACGCTGCAAGCAGCGAATACGGCGACATGGTGCAGATGGGCGTGCTGGATCCGACCAAGGTCACGCGCTATGCATTGCAGCACGCCGCATCGATCGCTGGCCTGATGCTGACGACAGACGCGCTGGTTGCCGAGCTTCCGAAGGAAGAGTCTGCAGGCGGTGGTATGGGTGGTATGGGCGGCATGGGTGGCATGGGCGGCATGGGCGGCATGGATATGTAAAATATGTAAAGGCACCGCGCAGCAAACCCTGGCATTTCTGAATTTTTGGCTCCAGGGTTTCTGCCAGCGCCTTGCTGGTTGCTGTCACACGATAAAAGATAAAAACCCCACCTCGGTGGGGTTTTTTATTATAGTGAGGGCCGCAAACTGCCGGGCCGCGCTGCAGCCCATGCCCAGGAATTCGTGGATCCCCCATGCCCGGTTTCGACGACAGCAAGACGCCATGATGAGCAGGCTGTTCAGCGCTATCCGGGGAGAACCTTCGCGGGATGGGAATGTCGTGGAGCGTGCATGCGAAATACGCCATGGATGAGGCGGCCGGATGAGATAATGAGAGAGTGACCTCGCATGGTAGCGGGGCGATCGATTCTCTCATCAACGTTATCAGTTGTTATGACCCCACATCAGTTGTTATGACCCCACATCAGTATTGCCAGGAAAAAGCCGTTCAAAGCGGTTCGAGCTTCTATTACAGTTTTCTTTATCTTCCCCAGGAAAAACGGCGCGCCATTACTGCCCTGTACGCTTTCTGCCGGGAAGTGGATGATGTGGTGGACGAATGCGCTGAAGCATCGGTGGCACGGGTAAAGCTGGCATGGTGGCGACAGGAAGTCGCCGCCATCTTCGATCGGGCTGGCAGCAAGCCGAGCCATCCAGTGGCGAAAGCGCTGGCGGAAGTGGCAGGAACGTTCAATCTCAACGCCGAGCAGCTGAATGCGATCATCGATGGCATGGAGATGGATCTTGATTATAATCGCTACGCCGATTTCGATACGCTCAGGCACTACTGCTATCACGTGGCGAGCGTGGTGGGCTTGTGCTCTGCCGAAATATTCGGCTACCGCAATTTGCGGACCCTGGAATACGCGGAAAATCTGGGGCTTGCATTCCAGCTCACCAATATCATACGGGATGTGGGGGAAGATGGGCGCCGCGACCGCATCTACCTGCCCCAGGACGAACTTCAGCGTTTTGGCGTAACCAGCGAAGACATCCTTCATGCCCGCGAAACCGATGGCTTCAGGCAACTGATGGAGTTTCAGATCGAGCGAGCGGAGGACTATTACACCCGCGCCTTTGCAGCGTTGCCGGCTGAGGATCGCAAGAACCAGAAGCCCGGTCTTGTCATGGCTGCGATATACCGGTCCCTGCTCGGGGAGATCAGGGCGGGCGGCTACCACGTCATGCGGGAGCGAACCAGCCTTACGCCCGTGCGCAAATTATGGATAGCATGGAAGACTTGGATAAAAGGATGAGCCGTGCTTCCAATGTCCGTTCCCTTCTCCTGCAGCGACAGAACGTGAAACCGCCGTGGTCCGGAATCGCCCTGGCATTTCGGAATATATCACCCTCCGCGCCGGTTCTTTTCCGTGAATCTTTCCATGAATGATTGCAAACATTACGATCCGCCGGAAGATCTGCTCAAGGGGCGCGTGATCCTCGTCACCGGTGCGGGGCAGGGTCTGGGCCGCACCGCCGCGCTCACCTTTGCCGACCACGGCGCGACGGTCATCCTGCACGGGCGCAATGTCGGGAAGCTTGAAGCCGTGTATGACGAAATCGAAGGAAAAGGGGGGGCGCAGCCCGCAATTTTTCCGCTCGATCTGGAAAAAGCGGAGGACAAGGATTTTGCGGCAATCGCCCAGGCCATCAAATTGCAGTTGGGCAGGCTGGACGGCATCGTGCACAATGCCGCATTACTGTTTACCCTCACCCCCCTCGAACTGCAGACGCTCGATCAATGGCAGGCATTGCTGCGTGTGAATCTGATTGCTCCGTTTGCGCTGACCCGGGCCTGCCTTCCCCTGCTGAAAGCTTCGCCGGATGCCAGTGTCATCATGACCTCCGAAACCCATGGACACGCGCCCGCCGCCTACTGGGGAGGCGGTGCAGTAGCCAAGGCAGGGGGGGAGGCACTGGTCAAAATAGCGGCCCAGGAATGGGAAGCCTTTCCGAATTTGCGCGTCAATACGCTGGTTCCGGGGCCGGTGCATACTCCGCAACGAACCCGGACCCATCCGGGCGAGATCAAGCAGGAACTGGCGCAACCGGCGGACCTGATGCCTTGTTATCTATATCTGATAGGGCCGGATAGCAGGGGATTCAGTGGCAGGACGGTCATCTGCTGATTGGCGGGTGCATTCCTTTTTTGAGGCAGGCCGAAAGAACCCTCCCTCATTTGCAGGCGTTGCCGCATTGCGCGCATTTCCAGGGGCCGCATCGGGTGGTTATCGAGTGGTTATTAGCCGATGAATGATGCGCCAATATCATGGTTTGCTGATATGTCCCAGAAAACAGGTATAATTTCACGTTATCTATTGTGAAAATCAGCCTGCGAAAGTGGCGGAATTGGTAGACGCACCAGATTTAGGTTCTGGCGCCGAAAGGTGTGGGGGTTCGAGTCCCCCCTTTCGCACCAGGGTCGCAAACAGCCTGAATACGAAAGCGAATTGACGGCTGGGGGCGTTCCTGATCGCGACACTGAAGAAAATTATCAACCAGTCGGGAAATGCAATGCAAACGAATGTCGAAGACCTGGGTGCGCTGGAGCGACGCCTCAACGTTTCGGTTCCGCAGGATACGATCGAGATGGAAGTGGAAAGCCGGCTCAAGCGTCTGGCACGCACGGCAAAATTGCACGGGTTTCGTCCGGGCAAAGTCCCGTTGAAGGTCGTTGCACAGCAATATGGCCCCCAGGTACGCCAGGAGGTCATCGAAGACACGCTGAAGAGAAGTTTCAGCGAGACCGTGCGCGAGCGAAATCTGCGCATTGCGGGCTATCCCCGGTTTGAACCCATGCTCCCGGCAGACGGCGCGACCGATCTTGAATTCAGCGCAACATTCGAAGTCTACCCCGATATCGTTCTGGGGGATCTGAGCGGAGCCCGCCTCGAGCGGCCCGTGGTTCAGGTGACCGGTTCGGATGTGGACAATACATTGGAGGTTTTGCGCAAGCAGCGTATTGAGTTCGATCCGGCGCAGCGCCCGGCACAACGGGGCGATCGAATCACGATCGATTACAGCGGGGTGATCGATGGTGCCGAGTTTGCTGGAGGCAAAGCCGAAAATTTCTCGCTGATACTGGGCGAAGGCCGGCTACTCAAGGATTTCGAGGAGCCCATCGCGGGCATGACGCCCGGGCAGAGCAAAACAATTGAAGTTACCTTTCCGGCGGATTATCATGGTAAGGAAGTCGCCGGGAAGACTGCCACGTTTACGGTGAAGGTCAGCGCGGTGGACGCGCCTAAGCTGCCGGACGTCGACAGTGAGTTTGCAAAATCGCTGGGCGTCGCCGATGGCGACATCGAGAAGATGCGCAGCGAGATACAGGCAAACCTTGAGCGGGAAGTGACCAAGCGGGTGAAGGGCAGGCTCAAGGATCAGGTGATGCAGACGTTGCTGAATGCGACGGACGCTTCCCCGCCCAGGGTGCTCGTGGAAAATGAGCTGGAGCGTCTGACGCAGGAAGCCCGTCACGATCTTGCGGCACGCGGTTTGAGCGCAAAAAATCTGTCGCTGCCGCAGGATGTGCTCCAGGAAAGGGCGCAGCATCGGGTAAAGCTGGGGTTGATCCTGGGAGAAATGGTGAAGGCGCATGGCCTGCATCCGGCCCCCGAGCAGGTGCGCACCATTGTGGAAGATCTTGCGCAGAGCTATGAAAATCCGGCCGAAGTGATCAAGTGGCATTATTCGGCACCTGAGCGGCTGGGCGATGCCGAGGCGCTCGCACTGGAAGACAACGTGGTAGGGTGGGTGCTTGAGAAGGTTACAGTGGCGGACAAAACGATGACGCTGGATGAGTTGATGGGAAGACCGGGACATGACACAGCAATTTGACTGGAAGCAGCGTGGGTTCGAGCCGCAGGGTCTGGGACTCGTGCCCATGGTTATCGAAACCAGCGGGCGGGGGGAGCGTGCTTATGATATCTATTCCCGGCTGCTCAAGGAAAGGGTCGTCTTTCTGGTGGGCCCCGTAACCGAGGTTTCCGCCAATCTCATTGTGGCCCAGCTTCTGTTCCTCGAATCGGAAAACGCGGACAAGGACATTCATTTCTATATCAATTCACCGGGCGGCCTCGTTTCCGCGGGAATGGCGATCTACGACACCATGCAGTACATCAAACCCGACGTCAGCACGCTTTGCATCGGGCAGGCTGCGAGCATGGGATCGCTGCTGCTGGCTGCCGGCACGAAAGGCAAGCGTTTCTGCCTGGTCAACTCGCGAGTCATGATCCACCAGCCACTGGGCGGTTTCCAGGGCCAGGCGTCCGATATCGAAATACACGCCAAGGAGATACTGTTCCTGAAAAATCGACTGAATGAGCTGCTGGCGAAGCACACGGGTCAGAGCAAGGAAACCATTGAGCGCGACACGGACCGCGATAATTTTCTCGGTGCCGAGGAAGCTGTGAAATACGGCCTCGTGGATGCTATGCTGACTTCAAGGGGCGACAGCCCAGGTTGATTCTGGCACGACGAACGGATCATTGATGAGGAGATCGATCGTTAGTTACGAGCGCTGCTCGGATAATGCGGGATAAGACTATGTCAGAGAAAACTGGCGGGGAAAAACTGCTTTATTGTTCTTTCTGCGGCAAGAGCCAGCACGAGGTGAAGAAGCTCATCGCGGGTCCCTCTGTGTTTATTTGCGACGAGTGCATCGAACTGTGCAACGATATCATCCGGGAAGAAATACAGGGCGCAGAAGCGGCGAAGCTTACCAAGTCGGATTTGCCTGTGCCGCATGAGATCAGGCAGATTCTCGATCAATACGTGATCGGCCAGGAACAGGCGAAAAAAATTCTGTCCGTAGCGGTATACAACCACTACAAGCGTCTCAGGAACCTGGCCAAGGCGGCGGATTCCGATGACATCGAACTCGCCAAGAGCAATATCCTGCTGATCGGTCCCACCGGTTCCGGCAAGACCCTGCTTGCGCAGACGCTGGCCCGGCTGCTCGATGTGCCTTTTGTCATGGCGGACGCCACGACGCTCACGGAAGCCGGCTATGTCGGCGAAGACGTGGAAAACATCATCCAGAAGCTGCTTCAGAAATGCAACTATGATGCGGATAAGGCGCAGCAGGGAATAGTTTATATCGATGAAATCGACAAGATTTCGCGGAAATCGGATAACCCGTCGATCACGCGGGACGTTTCGGGCGAAGGCGTGCAGCAGGCCCTGCTGAAGCTGATCGAGGGAACTGTCGCCTCCGTGCCCCCGCAGGGGGGAAGGAAGCATCCGAATCAGGAATTCGTGCAGGTCGATACCACCAACATTCTGTTCATCTGCGGCGGCGCATTCGACGGGCTCGACAAGGTGATACGCGCCCGTTCGGAAAAAGGGGGGATCGGCTTCAGCGCGAGCGTGAAGAGTCACGATAGCCGGAGGGATTTCGGTACCGTCCTGCGCGGCGTCGAGCCGGAGGATCTGGTCAAGTATGGACTGATTCCCGAATTCGTCGGGCGTCTGCCGGTCGTGGCGACCCTGGAGGAACTGGACGAATCGGCCCTGATCCAGATTCTGACTGAGCCGAAAAACGCGCTCATCAAGCAATACCAGAAGATGTTCCACATGGAAGGCGGGGTCGATCTCGAGTTCCGGGAGCAGGCGCTCAAGGCGATCGCAAGGAAGGCGCTTGCGCGCAAGACGGGTGCCCGCGGCCTGCGTTCCATTCTCGAAAACGCCCTTCTGGATACGATGTTTGATTTGCCATCGCTGGAGAATGTCGCAAAAGTCGTGATCGATCACAGTTCCGTCCATGGCGACATCAAACCCATTCTGATCTATTCGGATAAGCCGAAGGTAGCCAAGAGCTGTTAGCCGGGCGTTCGTGTTGCCTGGTCCGTTGCCTTGAATTTTCTTTGCGGCGCCCCCATAACCATCGTTTGTTCCCTTATAGGTGAGCCGATATGTCCTCTTCCGTGAACGACCCGAACCAGATTTCATTACCGCTGTTGCCCTTGCGCGATGTCGTGGTCTTTCCGCACATGGTGATTCCCCTTTTCGTCGGACGGCCGAAATCCATCAAGGCGCTGGAGATCGCCATGGAGTCAGGCAAGAGCATCCTGCTGGTGGCCCAGAAATTCGCTGCAAAGGACGAGCCCGCGCCCGACGATCTCTATGGCGTGTGCAGTGTGTCCAACTTGCTGCAGATGCTCAAGCTGCCCGATGGCACCGTCAAGGTGCTGGTGGAAGGGGGCCGGCGCGCACGTATCGTCAAGGTCACCGATGACGGGACCTATTTCTCCGGCCAGGCTGCATTGCTGCCGCCGGATGAGGTCGACAACCACGAGATAGAAGCCATGCGGCGGGCGATGCTGGCGCAATTCGACCAGTACGTGAAGCTCAACAAGAAGATTCCGCCCGAGATCCTGACTTCGCTCAGCGGCATAGACGAAGCGGGGCGTCTCGCGGACACGATCGCTGCTCATCTGCCGTTGAAGCTGGAGCAGAAACAGGAGGTGCTGGAAATTTTCGATGTGCCGAAGCGGTTGGAGCACTTACTCGGATTGCTGGAGACCGAACTCGATATCCTGCAGGTGGAAAAACGTATCCGCGGCCGGGTCAAGCGGCAGATGGAAAAAAGCCAGCGAGACTATTACCTCAACGAGCAAGTGAAGGCCATCCAGAAAGAACTGGGCGAAGGAGAGGACGGCGCCGATCTGGAAGAGATCGACAGGAAGATAAAAACGGCCCAGATGTCCAGGGAAGCCCGCGCCAAGGCGGAAGCGGAACTGAAAAAACTGCGCCTCATGTCGCCCATGTCGGCGGAAGCGACGGTGGTCCGCAACTACATCGATGCCTTGGTGGCCCTGCCGTGGCGAAAAAAAAGCAAGATCAGCAAGGATCTCAGCGCTGCGGAATCGGTGCTCGAGCAAGACCATTACGGGCTCGAAAAAGTCAAGGAGCGCATCGTCGAGTATCTCGCGGTACAGCAGCGGGTGGACAAGCTGAAGGCGCCGATACTCTGCCTGGTTGGGCCGCCCGGGGTGGGGAAGACGTCGCTGGGGCAATCCATCGCCCGTGCCACGAATCGCAAGTTCGTGCGCATGTCTCTCGGCGGCGTCCGCGACGAGGCCGAGATACGCGGGCATCGCCGCACCTATATCGGCTCGATGCCCGGCAAGATCCTGCAGAACATGGCCAAGGTAGGCGTCAAGAACCCGTTGTTTCTCCTTGACGAGGTCGACAAGATGGGCATGGATTTTCGCGGCGATCCCTCATCGGCGTTGCTGGAGGTTCTGGATCCCGAGCAGAACAATTCATTCGTGGATCATTATGTCGAGGTCGAGTACGACCTGTCGGATGTGATGTTCGTTGCTACCGCCAATACGCTGAACATACCGGCGCCCTTGCTCGATCGTATGGAATTGATCAGGCTGTCGGGCTATACCGAAGACGAGAAGCTCAATATCGCCACGCGCTATCTTCTGCCGAAGCAGATGAAGAACCACGGCCTGAAAGTGGATGAGCTGGCCGTGTCGGAGTCCGCATTGCGCGACATTACCCGCTATTACACGCGGGAAGCCGGTGTGCGCGCCATGGAGCGGGAGATTTCCAAAATATGCCGCAAGGTGGTCAAGGCGCTGCTCCTGAAAGGCGGCCAGAAGCGGATTACCGTCACGGGGCGCAATCTCGACAAGTACCTGGACGTGAGACGATACACATATGGCATCGCGGAGGAGAAGAACCAGGTAGGGCAGGTTACAGGCCTCGCGTGGACCGAGGTCGGCGGCGAACTGCTGACCATCGAGGCCGTTGTATTGCCCGGCAAGGGAAAATCCATCACCACGGGCAAGCTGGGCGAGGTGATGCAGGAATCGGTCCAGGCCGCGCTTTCAGTGGTACGCAGCCGTTCACGCGCGCTGGGCATCGCGGATGATTTCTACCAGAAGAACGATATCCACATTCATCTGCCGGAAGGCGCGACCCCCAAGGACGGGCCGAGCGCTGGGATCGGCATCTGCATGGCGATGGTATCGGCGCTGACCGGCATTCCCGCACGTGCCAACGTGGCCATGACGGGGGAGATAACGTTGCGCGGCGAGGTACTGCCTATCGGCGGACTTAAGGAAAAGCTCCTGGCCGCCCACCGCGGCGGCATAAAGATCGTGCTGATCCCAGAGGACAACGTCAAGGATCTGTCCGAGATCCCGGAAAACATCAAAAACCGGCTGGATATCCATCCGGTCAAATGGATAGACCAGGTCCTGGACCTGGCTCTGGAACGCAAGCCGGACGCGCTTCCGGAAACACCCTCATCCGTGCCCGCGCCCGTGTCGGTCGAAGGCGAAGTCTCGACCACCGTGATCAAGCATTGAGAAGGCCTCCGGAACCATCAATCGCGATGGGCGGCCAGCATCATCCAGCCTGCTTTGCTTCGGATAGAGCAGACTGCAACTTGGATACGAGGAGTTTTGAACTATCATCAACATTTGCTTGACCCGGCATAAAGGGCTTGTTATAAAACCGATTGCAGGGTTTTGTTACTCTTAACAATAATGAAAGGGGAATTTCGTGAATAAAGCTGAACTCATCGATGCTATCGCCAAATCATCCGATATTTCCAAGGCCTCTGCCGGAAATGCGCTGGATGGGACACTTGCCGCCATCAAAGATGCCCTCAAGGCAGGCCAGAGCGTAACGCTGGTCGGATTCGGGACATTCAGTGTCGGAACGCGTGCAGCCCGTACGGGCCGCAATCCGCGCACCGGCGAATCCATCACGATCGGTGCCACCAAGGTCCCCAAATTCACCGCTGGCAAGTCGCTCAAGGATGCAGTAAACTAGCCGTTTTCCGAACAGGGTGCTTAGCTCAGCTGGTAGAGCGTCGCCCTTACAAGGCGAATGTCGGCGGTTCGACCCCGTCAGCACCCACCAGTGCTGTTCCCGATTATCGGAGTGGTAGTTCAGTTGGTTAGAATACCGGCCTGTCACGCCGGGGGTCGCGGGTTCGAGTCCCGTCCACTCCGCCACATTTGCCAGAGAGGGCGAACGCAAGTTCGCCTTTTTTATTCGTTTTGTCTCTTTTCCGCCTGTTGAATGTTCGATTTCGTTAACAAGAAGAAACGCATAGTTCAGATCGTACTGGCCGTTGCGACGCTGCCTTTTCTGTTCTGGGGCATCGAATCCTATCGTACGGGCGAGGGGGAAGATTTCGTTGCTCGGGTGTCGGGAGAAAACATTTCCCGGCAGGAGTTCGATCAGGCATTTCGCGAGCAGCAGGACAGCATGCGCGCCACGATGGGCGAGAATTTTGATGCCGACTTGCTGAATAGACCGGAGATGCGCGCCGCCGTATTGGATGGATTGGTTCAGCAGCGATTACTGAAGCACGAGTCGCAGCGCGTGGGACTGGCCATCCCCGATGCGCAACTGGTGGAGATGATCCGCAATATCTCCGCGTTTCAGGAGGATGGCGATTTTTCCAAGGAGCGCTACGAGGAATTGCTGCGCGGTCAGGGCATGAGCCCGCGCATGTTCGAGGCCCGTGTACGGCAGGAACTGATGCGGCAGCAACTCGTTGCCCCATTCGGCGAAATCGGCTTCATTTCCGATTCCGTGGCGGAAAGATTGATGCGCCTGAGCGGAGAAAAGCGGGAAGCCAGCTTCATCGAAATACTGCCTGAGCAATTCGCGTCCCGGATCCAACCCGACGATGCAGCCATTCAGACGTATTACGATAGTCATCAGGCAGAATTCCAGTTACCCGAGCAGGTACGGGTCGAGTATGCCGTCCTATCCATGGATGACCTTGCCAGCCAGTCGGGGGTGAGCGCGGAAGAGGCCAGGAATTATTTCGAAGCGCATAAAGAGGAGTTCGGCCAGCCAGAAGAACGCAGGGCCAGCCATATTCTGATAAGCGTGCCCGCTGACGCTCCGGATGCGCAGAAGAACGAAGCACGTACCAGAGCTCAGCAATTGCTCCAGCAGATAAAGCAGAATCCGGGGAGCTTCGCGGATCTTGCGAAACAGCATTCCCAGGATCCTGGTTCGGCAGCCAATGGGGGCGACCTTGGCTTCTTTGCGCGCAATACCATGGTCAAGCGATTCGAGGATGCTGTTTTCCAGATGAAACCCGGTGAAATCAGCGACGTAATCGAGACAGACTTCGGGTTTCATATCGTCAGGCTGGACGCCATAAAAGAAGGCAAGCCGGTTGATTTCGGTGAGGTACGGAATCAGGTCGAGCAGGAAGTGAGGCGGGAGAAAGCCGCACAAAGTTTCGGTGAAGCTGCGGATGGCTTCAGCAACACCGTATACGAGCAGAGCGACAGCCTGAAGCCCGTTGCGGAAAAATACGGCTTGACCATCAGGCAGAGCGACTGGATCGGAAGAGACGGGGGCGAACCCACGTACTTCACCAACGAAAGATTGCTGCAGGCGGTGTTTTCGGAAGATGCGATCCGGGATAAACGTAATACCGAAGCGGTCGAAGTCTCCCCAAACACCCTGGTTTCGGCACGGGTGCTCGACTACAGGCCGGCGAGGACGCCCTCAGTGGGAGAATTGAAGGACAGGATCGCGGGGCTGATCATACGCGAGCAAGCGTCCAAGGCGGCTATAAAGGAAGGAAAAGACAAGCTCGCTCAACTGCAGGAAGGGAAAAGCGGCATTGTGCAATGGGGTTCCGCCTTACTGGTGTCGAGAAGGGAACCACAGGGTCTCGACGGCGAGACCATGCAGGCGGTTTTCAGGACCGATGTGCATCACCTGCCGTCGTATTCTGGCGTACCCAATTCCCAAGGGGGATATACCCTTATACGCGTGAATGGCGTAATTGAACCGCCCAAGCCGGGCGCTGACCAGCTAAAAGCTTTTGCCAGACAACTGCAAGAGATGATCGCCCAGGAAGAATTCTCGGCCTATCTGGCCGAAATCAGGAAGCGGTACGACGTATCAGTAAAGAATCCGAACCCGGAGAAGTAAGACAGTCTGTCTCGGGTAGCGGGATGAAGGTTATCAAGCAGATCCAGGTTCGATGAAATCGAATGCGATCGTATTGAATCCCGCATCCACATGCGTGATTTCTCCAGTGATGCCGTTCGCCAGGTCACTGCACAGAAAGGCCGCGACGTTGCCGACATCCATGATCGAAACATTGCGCCGCAAGGGCGACAACCTTTCCGTATAGCCCAGCAGCTTTCCGAAGTTGCTGATTCCCGCAGATGCCAGCGTCTTGATGGGACCGGCGGAGATGGCATTGACGCGAATTCCCTTTGGACCCAGGCTGGAGGCCATGAAACGCACGTTCGCTTCCAGGCTCGCCTTGGCCAGTCCCATCACATTGTAATTCGGCATCACCCGTTCCGCTCCGAGATAGGAAAGCGTCAGCAGCGACCCGTTTCTGCCCTGCATCAACGGCAACCCGGCTTTGGCCAGGGCAGAGAAACTGTAGGAACTGACATCGTGGGCGATGCGGAAAGCTTGCCGGTTCACGTTTTCAAGGTAGTCGCCGCTCAAGGATTCGCGCGGCGCAAATGCGATGGAATGGACGATACCGTCGAGTCCGTCCCAGTGCTTCCCCAAATCTTCGAAGCAGCGGCTGATTTCGTCATCATTCGAAACGTCGCAGGGAAACAGCAGGTCGCTGTCAAACTCCGTAACCAATTTTGCGACCCGGTCCCGGACCCCTTCTCCCTGATAGGTAAAGGCCAGTTGGGCGCCTTCCCGATGCATGGCTTTGGCAATACCGTATGCGATGGATCGGTTGGTAAGCAATCCGGCGATGAGAATGCGTTTGTCTGCAAGAAAAGTCATGTCATGTCCTTCGATCGTGGGAGACGGCAATTACACGGCCGTGCAGGTAACGAACCGCTGAAAAACCGATGGTTCGGGCGCTAGGAAATAAATGGGGTGAATCGAAAAGGAACCCGTCGGATGACCGGATCCTGGAGTCGGATTATAGCTTCAAGTCCTTCATACTTGTAGAATCACTTCTTTCGCTTCATACTCACGTCCCGCATATAGGTCCCGCATATTGTTGCATCAACGTCATCACGTCGATGGAGGCAGTCTCCCTCGAGCACTCAGGCCGGTATTTTTCCCTAGAATTCTGCAGAGCTACCCCTCATTCCCGTTTGCGCATAGCGTATCGCGCAAACGCTGTTTCATCCATGCAGTTACCGATCACCTGCTGTTATCGCTGCTTATCGTACTGATCAGCGCCTGCACGGGCCCATGGAACAACCCCTATCCCGCGGCCGATGCGGAAAAAAATATTCTCTACGGGGCATTCGCCGAGCGGCCGAAGCACCTGGATCCGGTGCAGTCCTACAGTTCCAATGAAATTCTGCTGACAGCGCAGATTTATCAGCCTCCCCTGCAGTACCACTATCTCAAGCGCCCCTATGAACTGATTCCGTTCGCTGCCGCGAAAATGCCGGAGGTTCAGTATCTTGATGAGGCCGGAGCACGCCTGCCCGAGGATGCCGATCCCGCACAAACCGCCTATACGGTCTACGAAATTACCATCAAGCCCGGTATTCGCTATCAGCCCCACCCCGCATTCGCCCGCGATTCGCAGGGAATCTACCTTTATCATCAGTTGAGCGAGAAGGATGCAGCCGGCTTCCATAAACTGGGAGATTTTCCCGACCAAGGCTCCCGTGAGCTCACTGCCGAGGACTATGTCTTCCAGATCAAGCGGCTGGCGCATCCGCGCCTGCATTCCCCCATTTTCGGCCTGATGGCGGATTATATCGTGGGTCTCCGGGAATACGCCCCTACGCTCCGGGCCGCTGCCGAGGCGCTAACCGGGGAACAAGGCAGGGAACCGGGCGGTGACACTTATCTGGACCTGAATCGCCATTCCCTGGAAGGCGCGCAAGCGGTGGATCGATACACCTATCGCATCAAGATCAAGGGAAAATATCCCCAATTCAAATACTGGCTGGCGATGCCATTCTTTGCGCCCATACCCTGGGAGGCGGAGCGTTTCTACAGCCAGAAGGGTCTGGCTGACAAAAACATCAGCCTTGACTGGTATCCGGTGGGAACTGGGCCTTATATGCTGATCGAGAACGATCCCAACCGCGTGATGATACTGGAGCGCAACCCTTACTTTGAAGGAGAGACCTATCCGTCGGAGGGCATGCCGGAAGACGAGCAGGCGGGGTTGCTGAAGGACGCAGGCAAGCCGCTGCCTTTCATCGACAGAATCGTCTACAGTCGCGAAAAAGAAAGCATTCCGCGGTGGAACAAATTCCTGCAGGGTTATTACGACACAGCCAGCATCGGTTCCGACAGCTTCGATCAGGCGGTGCAACTGACCGGCCAGGGTGAGGCAACGGTGACCGAGGCAATGAAGCAGCAGGGAATCCGGCTGGCGACAGCGATTGCGCCGTCCACCAATTACATGGGTTTCAACATGCTGGACCCGGTAGTAGGCGGGGTGGGCAAAGAGGGCCGAGAATCCGCCAGAAAGCTGCGCCAGGCGATTTCGATCGCCGTCGATTACGATGAATACGTCTCGATATTCGCCAATGGGCGCGGCATTTCAGCCCAGGGACCGATTGCGCCGGGCATCGCGGGCCACCGCGAGGGGAAGGACGGCATCAATCCGGTGGTATATGAATGGGTAGATGGACGACCGCAGCGAAGACCGATCGAGGACGCCCGGGCGCTATTGGAGGCGGCGGGGTATCCAGGCGGCATCAGCGCCAAGACAGGGGCGCCGCTGGTGCTCTATTTCGATGTGACTTCGCGCAGCGTCGACGACAAATCGAGCTTCGACTGGATGCGCAAGCAATTCCAGAAACTCAACATCCAGCTGGTGGTTCGCAGCACGGACTATAACCGCTTCCAGGACAAGATACGCAAGGGCAATGCGCAGATTTTCGAATGGGGATGGAACGCGGACTATCCTGATCCCGAGAATTTTCTGTTTCTGCTGTACGGGCCACAGCAGAAAGTAGGAAACGAAGGGGAAAACGCCGCGAATTACTCCAATCCGGAGTACAACCGGCTATTCGAACAGATGAAGAACATGGAGGACAGTCCACGGCGCCAGAAAATCATCGACCGCATGGTCGATATTCTCCGCCATGACGCTCCCTGGCTATGGGGTTACCATCCGAAGGACTATGGCTTGTATCACGCCTGGTACCAAAATATTAAACCCAACAGGCTTTCCAATAACAATATCAAATACTTGAGCATTGATGCCGGGCTGCGGGAACAGAAGCGGCGTGAATGGAACGCCCCGGTATTCTGGCCGATCGTAGCAGTGCCGATTCTCCTGCTGGCAGCCCTGACACCCGCTGTGATGGTTTACCGCGGCAAGGAACGGCGTCGGGGCATAACAGGCGTGGAAATGCCCGATGCTTAGTTATATCATCCGGCGGGTCCTCTACGCCATTCCTATCCTGGTCGGAGTGAACCTGATAACGTTCACCCTGTTTTTCGTCGTGAATACTCCTGACGACATGGCCCGCATGCAGCTTGGCATCAAGCGCGTGACGCCCGAAGCCATCGCCAAATGGAAGCAGGATCACGGCTATGACAAGCCTCTGATGTTCAACGGAGGAAAGGAAGGCCTGGAAAAGCTGACCCATACGGTATTCTTCGAAAAGTCGGTTTCCATGTTCGCGTTTCAATTTGGCCGTGCGGATGACGGGCGGGATATCGCGTACGAGATCAAAACGCGCATGATGCCCAGTCTCGCGATCGCATTGCCGGTATTCCTGCTGGGATTGATTGCATATATCGTTTTTGCCTTGATAATGGTTTTTTTTCGAGCGACCTATGTCGACTTCTGGGGTGTGGTACTATGCGTCGCGCTGATGTCCGTCTCCAGCCTGTTCTACATCATCGGAGGCCAGTTTCTCATCAGCAAGCTATGGCATCTCGTGCCCATTTCGGGTTTCGGCCAGGGAATGGATGCGGCGAAGTTTCTGGTACTGCCGGTCATCATCGGCGTGATCAGCGGTTCCGGCGCCAATACCCGCTGGTACCGCACTCTTTTTCTGGAGGAGATGGGCAAGGATTACGTGCGCACCGCTCGCGCCAAGGGATTGCCCGAAAGCATCGTGCTGTTCCGGCATGTGCTCCGCAATGCCCTGATTCCTATCCTCACGGGCGCGGTCGTGGTCATTCCCCTGCTGTTTCTGGGCAGTCTTATCGCGGAATCATTCTTCGGCATTCCGGGGCTGGGCAGCTACACCATCGACGCCATCAACTCGCAGGACTTCTCGGTCGTGCGGGCCATGGTGTTTCTCGGATCGCTCCTGTATATCATCGGACTGATATTGACGGATATTTCCTACACGCTGGTCGATCCCAGGATAAGGCTGGAATGACACCGTCCCGGCAAGTTCAGGCATGTCTTTCAAACCGGTAATTCTCTGGACGGACGGGCTTGTCTATCTCCTGATCGCCGTGGTGGTGATCTTCGCCTGGTACGTGCGTCGCCACGAGCATCTGCTCGCACCCTGGCGGCGCGTCGGCCATAGCGCCAGCGGCATGGGAGCGCTCACCATACTGGCGATCTTCATCGTGATCGGCCTGCTGGACACGGTGCACATCCGTCCGGCGCTGGAACGCAGCAATGGCGAGGGTCGTGAAATTGCCTACAGCGTGGAAGTGCTGAGCCTGCTGGACCTGATCGCCGCGCCCCTGCGGACGCAGGTGGAAAAGACGTACTCCGCGCCCTTTGCTGCCTATCTGTATGCCCGGGAAACGGTGGATCTCCCGGATGGAGGGCAGGGAAGGGAGTTTCCCCGCCTGAAATTCGGCGGCGCCCACCTGCAGGATCCTGAAACACAACTTGTCGGCGACATCGTCAGCAGAGCGGTAACGGGTGCAAGCGCAGGGCTGGCGCTCTGGTGTCTGCTCGTGCTTGCGGTGACGGCGCTGCAGGCGCGCCGCACCGGGCTGTCGCTGCCCTCGGCGCTGTCCAGCGTCTGGCGGGGGGCGACACCGGTTCCGTGGTACGCGATTCATCTCACCCTGGTGCTCGTGTTCCTGGCAGGGGGCGCAACACTGGCGTTATGCAGCCATTACCACATCCTGGGGACCGACAAGGTGGGCCAGGATGTGTTCTTCCATTCGCTGAAAAGTATCCGCACCGGGCTGCTCATCGGCACGCTCACCACGCTCATGATGCTTCCCTTTGCATTGCTGCTGGGGGTGACGGCAGGCTATTTTCGGGGGTGGGTGGATGATGTGATCCAGTATCTCTATACCACGCTGAGCTCGATCCCGAGCGTATTGCTGATCGCAGCGGCGGTGCTGATGATGCAGGTCTACATGGAAACGCATCCCGAGCTGTTCGATACGATCGCCGCACGCGGGGATTTGCGCCTGCTGTTTCTCTGCATCATCCTGGGAGTGACCAGCTGGACGGGCCTGTGCCGTCTGCTGCGCGGCGAAACGCTGAAGCTGCGCGAAATGGAGTATATACAGGCTGCTCATGCATTCGGCGTTTCGCACTGGCGCATCGTCAGTCGCCACATCCTTCCCAACGTGATGCATATCGTCCTGATCACCACGGTGATGGATTTCAGCGGCCTGGTCCTGGCGGAAGCCGTTTTGTCCTATGTAGGGGTGGGAGTGGATCCCTCCACGATCAGTTTCGGCACGATGATCAACGCCGCGCGCATGGAGATGGCGCGTGAACCCATGGTATGGTGGAGCCTGTTCGCCGCCTTCAGCTTCATGCTTGGGCTGGTGCTGAGCGCGAATCTGTTCGCCGATGCGGTACAGAATGCGTTCGATCCACGAATGAAAACCTTCTCGGCGCCCGTCGTCCCCGCGCGCCGCAGGCACCGCGGAGAACCGCTCCAGCGCGGCTCCGCCCCCGCTGCGGTCGAGGATTCCTCTTCGTCATGAGCTTCATGAGCTCCGTTCTGCATATCGACAATCTCGAGACCATCCTCCACACCGGCCAGAAGCCCGTGTGGGCGGTGGATGGACTTACCCTGCAGATCATGGCGGGCGAGACGTTTGCCCTGCTGGGCGAATCCGGTTGCGGCAAATCGATGACTGCCCTGTCCGTCATGAGGCTGCTGCCGGACGCAGGGGAGGTGATAGGAGGTTCGGTCAGGCTCGGTGACGAGGATCTGCTGCTTCTTCCTGAAGCCGTCATGCGCGGCATTCGCGGAAAGCAGATCAGCATGATATTCCAGGAGCCGATGCTGAGCCTGAATCCCGTCATGACCGTAGCACAGCAGATCGGAGAGGTCCTGCAGCGGCATTTCGGCCTGCGCGGCCAGGCGGCTCGAAAACGTATCCTGGAAATACTGGACCAGGTTGGCATACCCGATGCGGCAAGACGGATGGATGAATATCCCTTCCAGTTTTCCGGTGGCATGAAGCAGCGCATGATGATCGCCATGGCGCTTGCGGGCGAGCCCGATCTGCTCATAGCCGATGAGCCCACCACTGCACTGGACGTCACGATCCAGGCGCAGGTACTTGAGCTCATGCGCGACCTGCAGCGCCGCAGCGGCATGTCGATCCTGCTGATCACCCATGATCTCGGCGTGGCGTCCGAGATGGCCCATCGGATTGGCATCATGTACGCAGGTGAGATCGTGGAGACGGCGGCACGCACCACGTTTTTCCAGGGTCCTGCCCATCCTTATTCCCGCAAGCTGCTCGCTTCCCTGCCGGGAAAGGACCGGCGCCGCAGTGGCCTGCGGCTGGCTGCGATCAGCGGGCAGGTGCCTCCGTTGTCGCGTGAATTCACGGGTTGCCGTTTTGCGGACCGCTGCGACCATGCCTGGGCACTGTGTCATGAGGTTGCGCCTGGATGGAGCGCGTTGACCGCCGACCATCAGGTCCGGTGCCATCTGTTCAACCAGAACGGGGGATCGCGGGTTCTGGTGCCGGGAAGCGAAGGTCCACAGACGGAAGAGGTGCTGCAGCGGATTGAAGGGGCGAATCCGGATGAAAGCGATACCGATATCCATCCCGAAGTGCCTCCGTCGGATTCGTGCCTGTTGTCCGTGAGCGATCTCAAGGTCTATTTTCCCATTCACAAGGGATTGATGAAGCGGATTGCCGGATATGTCCGGGCGGTGGACGGGGTATCGCTGCACATTCACCAAGGCAGAACCCTGGCCCTGGTGGGGGAATCCGGCTGCGGGAAGACCACCGTGGGAAAGGGCATCCTGCAACTCATCCCCATTACCGGCGGAAGCGTGCGGTACAACGGAGTGGAACTGACGGGACTGGAACGCAAACAGTTGCGCAGGCTGCGCGCCGAGTTCCAGCTCGTGTTTCAGGACCCTTATTCTTCGCTCAATCCGAGAATGCGTGTCGTGGATATCATCGAGGAGGGAATGAACGCCCTGAAAATCGAGGACGAGCGCAGCCGGGCAGCTCCTGCGCAACAGGGAAGGGTGGATGCGCTGCTGGAAAGCGTGGGATTGCCGGGAGAAGCCAAATGGCGATATCCTCACGAATTTTCCGGTGGCCAGCGGCAGCGTATCGCCATCGCCCGGGTGCTGGCGGTCGATCCCAGGCTGATCGTATGCGATGAGCCCACGAGCGCGCTGGATGTGTCGGTGCAGGCCCAGATCCTGAACCTGCTGAAGGAATTGCAGCATGATCTGGGGCTGACCTATCTGTTTATCACGCACAACATTTCCGTAGTCGAATATATCGCGGATGAAGTCGCAGTCATGTACCTGGGAAGAATCGTGGAGCGCGGGACAGTCGACGAAGTGTTGACCGTTCCCCGGCACCCGTATACCCAGGCCTTGCTATCCGCTGTTCCGGTCATCCAGCTCGAATCGAAACGCCCTGTCATCCGGTTGCACGGGGATTTGCCCTCGCCGGCAAATCCGCCGCGCGGATGCCATTTTCATCCCCGCTGCCCACATGTCATGCCTGTCTGTCGCGAAAATTATCCTGCGGCAAGCACATTCAGTTCAACACACACGGCGCACTGCTATCTTTATCCGCAGGACGATAAGGACCCGGCAGAACCCGAAGCACACGCATAAGGAATATTATCCATGGTAGGCCAGGAAGTGGCGCGACGCCGCACGTTTGCCATTATTTCTCACCCGGATGCCGGCAAAACGACCTTGACGGAGAAACTGCTGCTGTTCGCGGGCGCGATTCATATCGCGGGCAGCGTCAAGGCAAGAAAAGCCAGCCGCCATGCAACTTCCGACTGGATGGAGATCGAGAAGCAGCGCGGCATCTCGGTGGCGAGCTCGGTAATGCAGATGGAATATGGCGGCTGCGTCATCAACCTGCTTGATACGCCTGGCCACCAGGATTTCTCCGAGGATACATACCGCGTGCTGACCGCCGTGGATGCGGCACTGATGGTGATCGATGCCGCAAATGGAGTCGAGGCGCAGACCTTGCGCTTGCTGGAGGTGTGCCGCGCGCGGAACACGCCCATCCTGACCTTCGTCAACAAGATGGACCGCGAGGTGCGGGAACCGCTGGATCTTGTCGACGAGATCGAGCGCACATTGCGCATGGCAGCGGTACCTTTTACCTGGCCGATGGGCATGGGCCGGGAGTTTCGCGGCGTATTCGATCTCCAGCGCAACCATATGCGTGTTTTCCGCGCAGGATCTGACAAATTGAATGCGGAAGATGAGGTGATTCGGGATCTGGAAAACCCTGCGCTCGAAGAACGGTTCGGTGCTCAGGCTGTCAGGCTTCAGCAGGAAATCGAACTGATAAGGGGTGCTTCGCCCGAATTCGATCGGGCGGCTTTTCTGGCGGGCAGGCAGACCCCGGTCTTTTTCGGCTCGGCGATCAACAATTTCGGTGTGCGCGAAGTGCTCGACGCGCTGGTCGAGCTCGCGCCCCCGCCCGGTGCGCGCAATGCCCTGCAGCGCCAGGTGCAGCCCCAGGAGCCGCGGTTTTCAGGGGTGGTGTTCAAGATCCAGGCAAACATGAACCCGGCCCATCGGGATCGCATCGCCTTCGTGAGAATCTGCTCAGGCAGGTTCGAGCGCGGCATGACCCTGAGGGTCACGCGCAACGACAAGGATATCCGTACCAACGGCGTGGTGTCTTTCCTCTCCCAGCGGCGTGATCTTCTGGATATTGCCTACCCCGGCGACATCATCGGCATTCCCAACCATGGGACGCTGCAGCTTGGGGATACCCTGACCGAGGGCGAGCAGTTGCAGTTTACCGGTCTGCCATTCTTTGCACCCGAAATCTTTCAGACGGTCGAGATTGCCGATCCGATGCGCAGCAAACAGCTCAAGCTGGGACTTGTCCAGCTTGGCGAAGAAGGCGCAATCCAGGTTTTCCGGCCCCATATGGGGAGTATGCTGCTGCTGGGCGCGATCGGTACGCTGCAATTCGAGGTCGTGGCGCATCGGCTCAAGCATGAATACGGAGTGGACGCCCGGCTTGCGCCTGCCAAATATCAGCTGGCGCGCTGGATCACGGCGGACGACGAACGAGAACTCAAACGTTTCATCGATACCAACGCGCACCGTATCGCCTACGATGCAGTGGGGGCTCCAACCTTTCTTGCTTCGTTCGGCGCGGAACTGAGCGTGGCTGAAGAAAGCTGGAAAGCCATCCGTTTCCACACCATGCGTGAACATGCCGGGCTGGTATTCCAGACGCATGAGGATGGATAGAATTCGGAACTTGACTCACGTCATGGCTCGTCATCCAGGTTGGAACGGCGGCAGTTCCCGCACCCTGGATTGTCCCGCCAAAACGCGCCCTGCACCCGGATGCAGGCGAGTCCCGGCCGATGCCGATTTCAACGAATCTCGGCGAGCAACCCTGCGATTACCTGTTCAGCCTGACGTCGGTACCCGCCGCCGAACAGGTTGAGATGGTTGAGAATGTGGTAGAGGTTGTACAGCGATTTTCGGG
>CAZYYR010000003.1:17601-30376 GCA_964651465.1 uncultured Nitrosospira sp. | reverse complement strand
AGCACCAGTAACCCCTCTCTTACTGGTACCACCCTACACACAAAGAAACAGAAAACGGGCGACCATGCATGACTCCGAAGAATCCCCGCTGGCGCGGCGGCGACGTTTCAGCCGCGGTCGTCAGAATTTCTTATTATAGTCGCCGTAACTGCACGATGTCACACCGGGCTGTCGATATCGATGAATTGATGAACGATGCCGAATTTCTGCGCAACATGTTCTCCCACCGCCTGTACGCCGTATCGCTCGGTAGCGTGATGCCCTGCGGAAATGAAGGCCACGCCCGACTCGCGGGATATGTGAACAATTCGCTCGGAGATTTCACCTGTGATGAACGTATCAACCCCTAACCGGATTGCCTCCTCGAAATAATCCTGGGCAGCGCCGGTACACCACGCGATGTGACGTACCGGCATCTGGTCATCGCCGATCACCAGAGGTTTCCGGGCCAGGGCGCGTTCGATATGGGTTCTCAGTTCCTTCAGGTTCGACACCGGCCCAGCGGTTCCCTGCATGGCGATACCCTGATCGCCAAAGCGCCCTGACTCTATGAAACCCAGTTTACGAGCCAGTTGATTGTTATTGCCCAGTTCGGCGTGCGCATCCAGCGGCAGATGGTATGCGACAAGCCCGATCCCGTGTGTGACCAGCAGCGCGATGCGACGGTGTTTAGCGCCGACGAGGCAGGGGTCTTCGCCACGCCAGAAATAGCCGTGATGCACCAGCACGGCGTCCGCACCAGATGCTACAGCTGCCTGAAGGAACTCAAGGGATGCAGTGACACCACTGACCAGTCGCCGCACCTCAGATCGGCCTTCCACTTGCACGCCATTTGGGCAATAATCACGAAAGCGTGTAATGTCCAGAAGCTGGTTCAAATAGGTTTCGAGCTCGTTCAATCGCATTGAATACCTCAAACATCTATATTGAAATCATCTCGAAATCCCCCACTAACAATACGATGCAAAAACTCTGGCTGATTTTCGCACAAACTGTAACAGTCGTCCTTGCGGTGTTCTTCGTCGTCTCTACCCTACGTCCGGAGTTGCTGCCATGGCAGTCTCGTGGCGGCAGTGGAGGCGTCATAACGATAAAAGAGGCTGTTTCCGGTGGAGCCCAGGGGGAACCCATGTCCGGCAGCTTCAGCGACGCGGCGCAAAAAGCCATGCCTGCGGTCGTCAATGTATTTACCAGCAAGGAAGTAAAGATTTCGGCCAATCCGCTGCTGCGTGATCCCATGTTCCGCCATTTCTTCGGGGACCGCTTCGAGGCGCCTGAGAGTCGGCGCGCCTCCAGCCTCGGTTCCGGCGTGATCGTCAGTTCCGAAGGTTACATCCTGACCAATCATCATGTCATAGAAGCTGCGGATGAAATCGAGATTGCGCTGGCCGATGGACGAAAAACCAAAGCGCGCGTCATCGGCTCGGACCCGGAGACCGACCTTGCGGTGGTCAAGGTCGATATGGAAACCCTTCCTACGATGACATTCGGACACTCGGACAATGCCAGGGTGGGCGATGTCGTGCTTGCCATCGGAAATCCCTTCGGCGTAGGACAGACGGTTACCATGGGCATCATCAGCGCATTGGGAAGAACACACCTGGGCATCAATACCTTCGAGAATTTCATTCAGACCGATGCGGCCATCAATCCTGGAAACTCCGGAGGGGCGCTGGTCGATAGCTCGGGCAACATGATTGGCATCAATACGGCGATCGTCTCGCGCTCCGGAGGCTCGCTCGGTATTGGTTTTGCCATTACTGCGAGCGTGGCCCGGCAGATCATGGATCAGATCATCCAGACGGGAAGCGTAACGCGCGGGTGGATCGGGGTGGAGGTGCAGGATCTGACGCCGGAGCTTGCGGATTCGTTCAAACGCTCCAATACGAACGGCGCCCTGATTGCAGGCGTGCTGAAAGGTGGCCCTGCGGATCGAGCTGGGGTAAAACCGGGGGATATCATCGTAGCAGTTGAAGGGAGCGAGGTCGTCGACTCATCGGGCATGCTCAATCTGATTGCCGCACTGCTGCCTGGCCAGTCCGCCACGATCACGGTGATGCGCAACCAGGCAGAGAAGGGTATCAAGATCAATGTCGGCAAGCGCCCCAAACCCACGCCTCAGGAACAGTACCAGGACCTGGAGGAAATGGAATGAGTTTGCCTGTAGCGCGCCGGCGCGCAGGCCGTACCGCCCATGACTGCATCCATCCACTGTGGAACGGAATTCACTTCGTCTGCTTTCCGTAAAATCCGGTTCTAACCCTCCTTTTCCCTGCCTGTTTCCGTTCCCGGTCCGTAATCCATGGCTTGCCTGGCCACCAGTCCCGCGGCGACGATGCCAAGTTCGTAGAGCAGATAAAGCGGTACGGCCAGCATGAATTGCGAAACGATGTCGGGAGGCGTGAATATTGCACCCAGGACAAAGGCTCCCACCAGTATGTAGCGCCTTATCGATTTCAGTTTCTCGATCGAGACGATACCCATGCGCACCAGTATCACGACGAGTATCGGGACTTCGAACGTGATACCGAAAGCGATGAACATGCTCAGCACGAAGTCGAGGTACCTGCCGATGTCGGTCATCACCGCCACACCTTCAGGCGCAAAATAGGTGATGAACTCGAATACTACGGGCAGTGCCGCGAAATAGGCAAAGGTCATGCCGCAGACGAACAGGATGCTGCTGGCAAGCACCAGTGGCAGCACCAGGCGCTTTTCGTGGGAATACAGTCCCGGTGCGACAAACGCCCATATCTGGTAGAGCGTGTGCGGCAAGGTGGCAATGAATGCCACCATCATGGCAACCTTCATAGGCACGAAGAAGGGCGTGACCACCTCGGTGGCGATCATTTGTCCGCCTTGCGGCAATTTTTCGAGCAGAGGCTGTGCCAGCAAGGAGTAGAGTTCCCGCGCGTAATACGCGCAGGGCAGAAAACCGAGTGCGAAACCGCCGCATGCCCGTATCAGCCTTGCGCGAAGCTCCACGAGATGGGAAATGAAGGTCTCTTCGGTACTCATTTAATGAAGGGCGCGAAAGTAGTGGATGGGCCGGATCGGCCCGCAGCGGTGAAGTATAGGTTAGCGATGCGCGGGGTGTGCCCTAATCGCGACGTGCCCCTGCTGCCGCTGCATCCTGACCGGATGGCGAATCAGGCGCAGGTCTGCCCGGGAGTTCGGAAGAATCGTGCGGTGCCGCTTCTGTCTCGCGCTGGGAAGGTTGGGAAGAGGAACCTGAAGTCGTGGAAAACTCAGACTTCGCTTCTTGCACAGCTTCCTGCAATTTGCCTGCTTCCGTCCTTACAGAATTTTCGACCGTACGTCCGGTCTCCTCAATGGATGTTTTCCATTTTTTAAGTTCTTCCAGTTCCATTTCCCGCTGGATATCGTTCCTGACATCGTTTACATACCGTTGCGCCCGCCCGAAAAGATGGCCCAGGGTACGGGCGACCTTCGGCAACCGTTCCGGGCCGAGGACGATCAGCGCCACGGTGGCGATGACGAGGATTTCAGAAAAGCTGATATCGAACATTTTGCGGGAACCGCTGCCGGGAGGCGGATAGACAGGGAGCGAAACGGGATATCCTCGTTGCCGAGGCAGGCCCGTCCGCCATCAGGATTTAACCTGTGTCTTTTCCTTGATATCGGCATCGATGATACGGCTGTCGGCCTGACGAGCCGGCGAAGACAGCTCTTCTTCCTCCGCGCTTTTCACGCCTTCCCTGAAGCCCTTTACGGCACCACCCAGATCGCTGCCCAGATTGCGGAGTTTCTTGGTCCCGAATACCAGAACGACAATGAGCAGTACGATCAGCCAGTGCCAGATGCTGAATGTTCCCATCATTACTCCTTTATCCTTGCCTCGAGTGGTGAATCATGGCGGGCAACCGTTCCTGACCGCCGATGATATGAATGTGCAGATGATGGACTTCCTGCCCGCCTACACGCCCGGTATTGATAACGGTACGAAAACCGTCGGTGCAGCCTTGTTCCCTGGCCAGCCGGGGTGCCAGCACCATCATGTGGCCCAGCAGACTGCGATGCTTCTCTTCGACATCGGTCAGCGAGCCGATATGAAGCTTCGGTATCAACATGAAGTGGACCGGGGCAGCCGGATGGATATCGTGAAACGCAAAAACGTCCTCATCCTCGTACACTTTCTCCCCCGGTATTTCTCCACGCACGATCTTGCAGAAAATGCAGTTATCCATTGTCTATCCCGCTGTCCGCGCGGCCTTTTCAGTTATTCCCGAAATTCCCTCCCGGCGACGCAACTCGTCAAATACATCGTCGGGCCCGAGATCATGATGAGCCAGCAATACCAGACAGTGAAACCAGAGATCAGCCGTTTCGCGGACGACATGCGCTCTGTCGCCATCCTTCGATGCCAGCAGAACCTCCGCCGATTCTTCCGTGATTTTTTTCAGTATCGAGTCCTGGCCCGCATGCAGCAGCCTCGCCACGTAGGAGCCTGCAGGGTCGGAGTGCTTTCGGGCCGCTATGGTTTCGGCGAGGCGGCCGAGGATATCCGGATCGCTCATTTCCTGTAGATTTCCTCCGGGCTCTTGAGCACGGGCTCGCTCACGGTCCATTGCCCATTGTCCAGCTTGTAGAAGAAGCAGTCGTGCCTGCCCGTATGACAGGCGATGCCGCCCACTTGTTCCACCGACAGCAGCAGGACATCCTCATCGCAATCCAGCCGGATTTCCCTGACTTTCTGCACGTGGCCCGATTCTTCGCCCTTATGCCAGAGCTTCCTGCGGGAACGGGACCAGTAGTGCGCTTCATTCGTTTCTACCGTGAGTTTCAGTGCTTCGCGGTTCATCCAGGCGACCATCAGCACCTTGTTGCTCCCCGCTTCCTGGGCCACAACCTGCACCAGTCCGTCTTTGGACCAGTTTACCTTGTTAAGCCACGTTTCAGGCATCAGCATATCGGTTATCCATTCATCCTATCCCTATAGTCGTACTTCGATGCCGTGCCGGGCCATGTATTCCTTTGCCTGGCGTACGGTATATTCGCCATAATGGAAGATACTGGCAGCCAGTACAGCATCGGCACGACCCTCCCGAATGCCCTGCGCCAGGTGCTCGAGGCTGCCCACGCCGCCGCTGGCAATCACCGGTATATCCACTACGTCCGAAATCGCACGCGTCAGGGCCAGATCGAAACCGTTGCGGGTTCCGTCCCTGTCCATGCTGGTCAGCAGCAACTCGCCCGCGCCGAGGGACTGCATTTTTCTTGCCCACTCGACGGCATCCAGGCCAGTGGATTTGCGCCCTCCATGGGTGAACACTTCCCAGCCGCTGCTCGCCTGTTTGGCATCTATCGCCACCACGATACACTGGGAGCCATAACGATTGGTGGCATCCGCCACGAGCTGAGGGTTCTGCACGGCTGCCGTATTGATACTGACCTTATCGGCTCCTGCGTTCAGGAGCCTGCGCACATCCTCCACCTTGCGTACACCGCCGCCCACCGTCAAGGGGATGAATACCTGCGCGGCAACTTCTTCGATAATATGCAGAATCAGGTCACGATCGTCGGAGCTGGCAGTGATATCGAGGAAAGTCAGCTCATCCGCACCCTGTTCATCATAGCGTCGTGATATTTCGACCGGATTACCGGCATCCCGGAGGCCGACAAAATTGACACCTTTGACGACACGTCCGTTTGTCACATCCAGACAGGGGATGATACGCTTGGCAAGTCCCATGGATATCTTTATGAGCTTCCGAAGTGTATGCGGATGCCGGCGGAGACCCTGTGCCTTCCACCCCAGTGCGGATTCAGGAAAACAGCCACCCGCTTCACCGGCAGAACATCAGAATACGACCTTGTCCCGCGGGCCGGTTTTGACGCCCAGATCATCAGCCAGTGCCTGTGCCAGCTTGAAGTCAAGGGCGCCCTCGTAAATGGCCCGCCCCGTGATGACCCCTGCGATTCCTTCCGCCTCGATCTCGCACAGTGCCTTGACGTCGTCCAGGTTGCCGATGCCGCCACTAGCGATGACGGGAATGGTGAGCGCCTGGGCCAGTTCCATGGTCGCCTGGATATTGGGGCCGCCCAGCATGCCGTCGCGGCCGATGTCCGTGTAGATGATGGCTTCCACGCCATAATCCTCGAATTTCTTCGCGAGATCCACGACATCGTGTCCGGTGACTTTCGACCACCCGTTGACCGCGACTTTGCCATCCTTTGCGTCCAGTCCCACCATGATATGCCCGGGAAAAGCGTTGCATGCGTCATGCAGAAAACCGGGTGTTTTCACTGCTGCGGTACCGATGATGATGTAAGTGATGCCATCGTCGAGATAGCGCTCGATGGTCTCCAGGTCACGGATGCCCCCCCCGAGCTGGGTAGGAATCTCATTGCCCACGGCGTCGACGATGTCGCGAATGGCCGGCTCATTTTTCGGCCTGCCCGCAAATGCGCCGTTGAGATCTACCAGATGCAGCCGCCGCGCGCCCTGGTCCAGCCAGTGCCTCGCCATGGCGCCGGGATCCTCCGAAAATACGGTGGCGTCTTCCATAACGCCTTGCTTCAGGCGCACGCAGTGACCGTCTTTCAGGTCTATGGCAGGAATGATCAACATTGGAGTCGGGATCGAATGGCGTGGAAGTTAAATCGTCAGAGGGGCTTCCATTGAAGGAAATTCCTTAGCAGTGTCAGGCCTGCCTCATGGCTTTTTTCCGGATGAAACTGGACCGCGAAAATATTATCCTGTGCTACTGCGCAAGTAAACGGAAATGGATAAAGGCTATACGCCGCTTGCGGCTCCGGCGTCGCTGGTTCGACGTAATAGCTGTGCACGAAATAGAAGCGGGTGTCCTGGGCTATGCCTTTCCACAAGGGATGGCCTGCTGTCTGGTGCACCTGGTTCCAGCCCATATGGGGCACCTTGAACCTTTCACCCCCGGAACCGTCGGCGTGCGCATTCTTGCCCGGGTCTGCCTTGGCCGTTCCCGGGAAGCGCCGTACCGTTCCATGCACGATCCCCAGGCCTTCCACATGGCCTTCCTCGCTGTTGTCGAATAGCATCTGCAGGCCCAGGCAGATGCCCAGAAACGGCTTGTGTGCCGCTGCCTCCGTCACCGCGTCGCGCAGCCCGTACGCATCCAGTTCACGCAGGCAATCCGGCATCGCGCCTTGGCCCGGCACCACGACACGGGAGGCCATGCGTACCACTTCGGGATCGCTGGTGACGGCGATGGAAGCGTTCGGGGCGACATGCTCCAGCGCCTTGGATACCGAGCGCAGGTTGCCCATGCCATAGTCAACGATTGCGATATCGGTCATGCCGTCGTGTATACGTGTATGGCGCTACAGGGAACCTTTGGTGGACGGAATCGCGCCTTCCGCGCGCGGGTCCGCTTCCAGCGCGACGCGCAGCGCACGGCCGAATGCCTTGAATATGGTCTCTGCCTGGTGATGGGCGTTCGTTCCGGACAGATTGTCGATATGCAACGTGACCATGGCATGGTTGACGAATCCCTGGAAGAATTCGTGGACCAGATCGACGTCGAACTCGCCTATACGGGCACGCGCAAACGCCACGTTGAATTCCAGTCCGGGACGCCCGGAGAGATCCACCACCACGCGCGACAATGCCTCGTCCAGGGGTACGTAAGCATGCCCATAGCGGCGCAACCCCTTCTTGTCCCCGGCAGTCTGAGCGAATGCCTGTCCCAGAGTGATGCCGATATCTTCCACGGTATGGTGAGCATCGATATGCAGATCTCCCTTGGCTTCGATCTCCAGATCCATCATGCCGTGGCGCGCAATCTGGTCCAGCATGTGATCAAGAAACGGCACGCCCGTAGCCAGCGTGGATTTTCCGGTCCCGTCCAGATCGATCCTGACGCGGATGCGGGTTTCCAGGGTGTTTCGGTTGACTTGTGCGTGACGCATGCAGGGAGTTGCTGAATAAGGCGGAATGGAAGAATCGGCTGTAAGAGTCACACTCTCGCGTCTGTTTTTGTAAGTAGAACCTGAAGCTTTTCCAGGAATTGTGCGTTTTCGTGTGGCATTCCCACCGTAACACGCAAGCAGTTCTTCAGCATGGGATGCGACCCGTCCAGATTCTTGATGAGTATGCCGCGGTCTTTCAATTCATCGAGCAGTCTGCCGGCCTGTTTGTCGCCGGCTACGCGAAACAGGATAAAATTCGCATCCGACGGGAAAACCTCGATCCCTTCCATTCCCGCCAGCTGCCTGCTCAACGCTTCCCGTTCCACCCTGATCGTCGCGGCCTGCTGCTGCAGGATATCATGATGCAACAGCACTCTTTCCGCAATCAGCTGGGTTACGATCCCCACATTATAAGGCAAGCGCAGCTTTTCGAGATGTGCCAGCCAGTCGGGCCGCCCGATCAGAAGTCCCAGTCTCAGGCCGGCCAACCCTGATTTGGAGAGGGTGCGCATTAGCAGCAGATTGGAATGGTTTGCCATCCTGCTCATGAAACTCATACCGGCAAAGGCATGGTATGCCTCGTCCATTACCACTACCCCCGGCGCAGCGTCAATGATACGTGAGATTTCATCGGCGTCAAATAGATTGCCAGTAGGGTTATTGGGGTAGGCAATGAAAACAATCGCCGGCTGGTGCCGCGCCATGGCAGCAAGTACAGCGTCGGTATCCAGCGAGAAATCGGGATTCAATGGTACACCCGCATAATCCATCCCGGCGAAGGTGGCGATCATGCGAAACATGACGAATGCCGGTTCCAGGCTCATCAGTACGGCACCGGGCCTGGCGCAGGCCATGGCGATGATCTGGATGATTTCATCCGAGCCATTGCCGAGCATGATATCCATGCCGCCCGGGATACCGAGCACATCGCGCAGTACGGTCTTGAGCGAACCGGCATTCGGATCGGGATAGCGGTTGATCGGTGCGTCGCTCACCTGCTGCGCGATTTCCAAGCGCACGTCGGTTGGCAGGGAATAGGGATTTTCCATCGCATCCAGCTTCACCATGCCGCTTGCCGGCGGTACGTGGTACGCTGAAAGTGCCAGAATTTCAGGCCGTATGACCCGATCGGGGGAGCCCGGCGTCGTCTTGATTTCACCGGGACGCATCGCGCGTCCACCGGGAAAAGGTTTAATAGCCATTCGGTTTCATGGATGTTCGGTCGAGTCTGAATTCGTGCGTACCGCATCCTGCGTCGGCTCACTTGCGAACCGGTATTCCGCCGACATGGCATGGGCCTGCAGCCCTTCACCGTGCGCCAGAATGGAGGCGATTCTGCCCAGAGTCGCGGCACCCTGCGCCGACATATGAATGATGCTGCTGCGCTTCTGGAAATCGTAGACGCCCAGGGGCGATGAAAAACGTGCCGTACCGGAGGTGGGCAGCACATGGTTGGGACCGGCGCAGTAGTCGCCAAGCGCTTCCGAACTGTGACGTCCCAGAAAAATCGCACCGGCGTGCCTGATCTTGTCCATCCAGTGTTCCGGCCGATCCACGGATAATTCGAGATGTTCCGGGGCGATGCGGTTGGCGATGGCGCAGGCTTCCTCCAGGTCGCGTACCTGGATGAGAGCGCCGCGCCCTTCGATCGAAGCCCGGATGACGTTCTTGCGGGGCATCGTTTCCAGTTGACGGGATATGCTTGCCGCCACCGCATCGATGAACTGCGGATCGGGAGAAAGCAGGATAGACTGGGCCATCTCGTCATGCTCGGCCTGCGAAAACAGGTCCATGGCAATCCAGTCGGGATTTGTCCCGCCATCGCAGATCACCAGGATTTCCGACGGTCCCGCCAGCATGTCGATACCCACCGTGCCGAAAACCAGGCGCTTGGCGGCTGCGACATATGCGTTGCCGGGACCGACGATCTTGTCCACTTGCGGGATCGTCCGGGTGCCGTAAGCCAGCGCCGCGACAGCCTGTGCCCCGCCAACCGTAAAAACGCGATCCACCTCGCAAATCGCCGCGGCGGCAAGCACCAGATCGTTTACTTCACCACCTGGTGCGGGCGTGACCATGATGAGTTCGTTCACCCCCGCCACTTTCGCGGGGATGGCGTTCATCAGCACGGATGAAGGATAGGAAGCCTTGCCGCCCGGCACATACAGGCCAACGCGATCCAGTGGCGTGATTTTCTGGCCGAGCACCGTGCCGTCGGCTTCCGCGTAGCTCCACGATTTCTGCAACTGTTTTTCGTGATAGCTGCGCACCCGTCCGGCGGACTGCTGCAACGCGTCACGCTCGGGAGCCGGCAAACGTTCCAACGCCTCATGCAGACGGCAGCGGGGTAATTCAAGCTCCGCTACTGCCGCCGCATCCCGATGGTCGAAACGACGAGTAAATTCCAGCAGGGCTTCGTCCCCCTGCTTTTTTACTTCCGCCAGGATGCCTGCGACAGCCACCTCGACCTGCTCGTCCACCGCGCTTTCGAGCTCGACCAGCTTTGCCAGCGCTTCATCGAAGCCGGCGTCGCCGGAACACAGGCGTTTGATCCGGATCATGAGAGGTGTGCCTGCATTTTTGCGCGCGCCCTTGTTGCGGATTCACCGGCTGCGACAGCCGATGAAAATGCTTCCAGCATGGGTTGTATGGCTTCCCGTTTTAATTTCAACGCTGCCTGGTTGATGATCAACCGTGCCGAGATGGGCCTGATCTCTTCCACGGCCTTGAGATTGTTGGCCTTCAGCGTGTTGCCGCTCGAAACCAGGTCGACGATGGCATCGGCCAGGCCTACCAGCGGAGCCAGTTCCATCGAGCCGTACAGCTTGATCAGGTCTACGTGCATGCCCTTTTCCGCAAAATGTTCCCGTGCGGTCTGCAGATACTTGGTTGCGACGCGTACCCGCGCTCCGCGGCGAACGGCCGATTCGTAGTCGAAATCGTCATGCACGGCTACCATCATGCGGCAACGCGCGATATTCAGATCGAGTGGCTGGTAGAGGCCGGCCCCCCCATGCTCCAGCAGTACATCCTTCCCGGCGACACCGATATCCGCCGCGCCGTACTGCACATAGGTCGGCACATCCGAAGCACGCACGATGATAAGCCTGACGTCGTCACGGTTGGTCGCAAGGATCAGCTTGCGCGATGTTTCCGGATCGTCCAGCGCGGTGATGCCCGCCGCTTTCAGTAATGGCGCGGTATCTTCGAAAATGCGGCCCTTGGAGAGGGCGATCGTGATGCTCGTCATGAAAATCGCTTGAAAACGTTATTTTATCGCAAAAGCGTTCAGGCCGGACTGGTGCAGATTATTTTTGAAGACGAACAGCAGTACGGGCATTTCAGCGGCCGCTTTCCCGGAATGGAGGTGCCCCATTATATGGGGACAAGGAAAATCAGGGCTCCGGCGTGGGCTCCGGGAAGTACAGCGGGAGACGGTCAGTCGAATTATGAAGAGAAATACGGAGGAGGAATTAGCAACATCTTGGAGGTCGATTTACAGCGCATTTTGATGCTAAAACTCAAGAATCTTCACATTTTTACCACATTTCTTTCACATTTCACATTTTAGACACAGAATACTCACAAAAAATTCACATAATTACCACTTATACTTCACGGTCATTTCACTCAATTCTAACAACTGTGAGCATGCGAGAGAAATGAATACCTAAAAACAAAGTGGAAGGCCGCCATGTCGATAAGAATGGAAAGTTCAGTAAGGGGAATAAAGGGGTATCTGGGTCTGATTCTGTTTCTTGGAAGCGCGTGTACTTCATCTGCCGTGCTTGCGCAAACTGACGCCGACCTCATGAAGAAACTGGAAATCCTGGAAGCCAGGATTGCGGAACTGGAAGGGCGGCTGGAGAGAAAAGCACGCGCGGACGGCAAGGGACATGATTCTTCCGGGGGAAGCTCCCCCAGCGGGGCGGCCCCCGGCACTGTCGCCTCGACGTCCGGTTCCACCTTCGTCCCCGCCGCTGGCGGAGTTGAAGCCCGGCCGCAGGGCTTGGCGGTGAGAGTCGGGGACCTGGACCATCCGGGAGAGAAGGGGTGGCACAGTCCCGAAAGCATGAGTCACGGCCATGGCTTCGACAGCAGGAAATTCCATGGCGGCGTAACCTTGAAGCAGGATGCATTCTTCGGCTTTCAGACCATTCTCGATGCAGGTTACGAAGTCACCGAGCATATCGATTTCACCTTCTACAGCTGGCTCTGGACCAGCCCCAACTTCGGACGCAGCCGGGTAGTCTCAGGCCCGGATGGCACCCAGGTCGATGCCGGCGGCAACGGGCTGTGGACCGAAGTCGGGATGGGCCTGAACTTCCACTTTTTCAACGATGCCTTAAACATCAACCCCCAGATCGGCATACTCAACGGTGCTCTGCTCTCCAGCCAGATCATCGGCCGCGGTATCCGAGCGGCCGAAGGCGTGGTGCCCAACATCACCATCAACTACGACGACGATCATTTCACCGGCCAGGCGTACTTTGCCTACTACGCAGCCATCCGCGACGAGCGGGCAAGGGACTTCATCCATAACTGGGTGAACGTGGGCGTCAAGCCGGCGCTCTTCAACCTCAAGAACATACCCATCAACTCCGTTGGTGTCCATTGGGAGCACCTGCGCTTCCATGTCGACCGTATCGACGGGAATCCAGGCACGCTCTATAACTGGATAGGTCCTTATGTCGAGTTTGCGCTGCCCCTGCACCTTGCACTGCGTTTCGCAGCGGGAGCCGACCTTAAGGGCGATGTGGCCGATGAATTCTATCAGGCCAGCATCAAGATGCACTTCTGAAAGCGAAGGCAAAGCAGATGGATGGTTTGCCCACTCCAATTCAACTGGTTGCTTCGGGGAAACGAA
>CAZYYR010000003.1:0-17501 GCA_964651465.1 uncultured Nitrosospira sp. | reverse complement strand
CCGGGCAAGCGCCACGACAGATGAACGGCGAATCGGAATACTGAAAATGCAGGAGCTGGAACGTATGACGAGCCGGCAATTGCGGGCCGCCATAGCCGAACTGCGGCCGCCGGAAGTGCATGATCTGGTGGAGCGTGACCATGAGGTGCTGGCCGCCCGGCAGAGCCGCGATTTCCTGTTGGAGCAGTTGCAACAGGCAGGCATGGAAGCCACGAGAGCAGATCGCCAGATCGTCAACTGGCGAACAGCCCGCCCGTTACTGGCGCAACTGCACGATCTGGGGCTGCTGCCGTCGCGATTCGTGGGTAAGCGCAAGGCGATAAAGGCCCTGGCGGAAACGGAAGCACTCAGGCTGGCCACCGATGTCAGCCACGCTGAAGAACGTGTCAGGACCATACAGCACAAGGTTGAAGACCGCATCAGGCGGGAGCAGACGCCCATACGGGCGTACATGGCTGAACTGGAGTGCCTCGAACGAAAGAAGGCAGTGGACGAAATGGAAACGGACGGGCAATGGCAGGATCAGGAACCGGATAAAGCGTTTCCTGAAACGGAAATGCTCGCCTTCAAGCGCCTGGGCGCAAGATAAGTTTCATGTGGCGGAGCGGCGGGGTGGACCAGTTTCGACTGAATCCATTCCGCTTCTTTATATGTGAATGGCGCGCTTCTCCACGCCGAGCGCCGCTTCGTGCAACACTTCGGACAGGGACGGATGGGCGTGGACGATGCGGGCGATGTCCTCGCTACTGGCGGCGAATTCCATTGCCGTCACTGCTTCCGCGATCATTTCCGAAACATAGGGCCCGATCATGTGCACGCCGAGAATGCGGTCCGTGTCGGCGTCTGCGAGTACTTTGACAAACCCGCCAGTCTCACCCAGTGCGCGTGCACGGCCGTTGGCCATGAAGGGGAACTGTCCCGCCCGGTAGCGGACGCCCGCCGCTTTCAGTTCCTGCTCGGTTTTGCCCACCCAGGCAATTTCCGGCGAGGTATAGATTACCCACGGAATGGTAGCGAGATTGGCGTGTCCCGCCTGGCCCGCAATCGTCTCCGCCACTGCTACCCCTTCCTCGGAAGCTTTATGTGCCAGCATGGGCCCCCGTACCACGTCGCCCACCGCATAGATACCCGGCAGGTTGGTGCGGCAATTGACATCCACTTCGACATAGCCGCGCCCGTCCATCTTCAGGCCGATCTTTTCGGCGCCCAGGCCGGCGGTATTGGGCACCCGCCCGACGGCAACGATCAGCTTGTCCACCTCCAGGCGCTGGGTTTCCGTACTGTTGCCGTTCTCGGTATATTCGATCACGAGGCCCCGTTCGAGGCGCTTCACATCACTGATCGCGACGCCGGTCTTGATAGCCAGGCCGGTTTCCCTGGTGAAGATTTTTTTCGCTTCCTTCGCTATCTGCTCATCAGCCGTCATCAGAAATCCTGGAAGCGCTTCGAGGATGGTGACTTCCGAGCCGAGCCTGCGCCACAGGCTGCCCATTTCCAGCCCGATCACTCCCGCGCCGATGACACCCAGCCGCTTGGGAGCGTCTGCCAGCGCCAGAGCACCTGCATTGTCGAGTATCCGTTCGTTGTCCACCGGAGCGAAAGAAAGCGTGCGCGGGCTTGAACCAGTGGCAATGATGACATGTTTTGCCTCGATGGCTTCTGTCCGGCCTCCATCCTTTACTTCGATCCGCCAGCGCGAACCGCCATCGTTGCCTTCGCTGCCTTTATCGCTCCCCGCCAGGGTGGCGCGCCCGTGCATCGACACAACCTTGTTTTTTTTGAGCAGCATGGCAACGCCGCCGGTGAAATTCGCGACGATCTTGTCCTTGCGCGACATCATCACCGCGATGTCCATCGAAAGCCCCTCCGCTTTGATGCCGTGGGCAGCGAATTTATGGGCGGCGCGCTCGTAATTTTCGGATGATTCCAGCAGTGCCTTCGATGGAATGCAACCGACGTTCAGGCAGGTGCCGCCCAGGCTGGGCTTGCCCTGGGCATTCTTCCAGTCATCTACGCAGACGGTGTCAAGTCCCAGCTGGGCACAGCGAATTGCTGCCACATAACCGCCGGGCCCGGCGCCAATCACGGCCACATCAAATGATCGAGACATATTTTGACTTTTTTGTTGTCATAAAAAACATCCAGGGAAAAGCGGGAAAGAGCGGGATGCCGGATGCGATCGAGCATGGCCAATCAGCTTTCCAGCAGCGGGCTCATGGGATACTCGAGGGCTTCCTTCATCGCCACCAGGGAAAGGACCGCCTCGCGTCCATCTATGATGCGATGGTCGTAGGACAGCGCCAGATAGCACATCGGACGAATGACGACCTGGCCATTTTCCGCCACCGGACGTTCCTTTGTGGCATGAATCCCGAGTATGGCACTTTGCGGCGGGTTGATGATGGGCGTGGAGAGCATCGAGCCGAATACCCCGCCATTGGTGATCGAGAACGTCCCTCCCGACAATTCTTCGAGGGTCAGCCTGCCGCTCTGGGCCCGTTTGCCGAAATCGGCAATCTGTTTTTCGATATCCGCCTGCGTAAGGGAGTCGGCATCGCGAATGATCGGAACGACCAGCCCGCGAGGACTGCTGACCGCGATGCCGATGTCATAATAGTGGTGATACACGATATCGTTTCCGTCAACGGACGCGTTTACGATGGGAAATTTCTTAAGCGCTGCCACCGCCGCCTTGACGAAAAACGACGTGAACCCAAGCTTGACCCCGTGTTCCTTTTCGAATTTATCCCTGTAACGGGTGCGCAGATCCAGTATCGCCTGCATGTTGACTTCATTGAAAGTGGTGAGTATCGCGGCAGTCGACTGGGACTGTACCAGGCGCTCGGCGATGCGCGCCCGCAATCGGGACATGGGCACCCGCTGTTCGCTCCGGCTGCCGGCGGGCGTGGACTCGCCCACAGGAGAAGGTGGTGCAACGGAGCCTTCTTCAGAAGCCGGTACCGGCGTAGCCGTTGGCGCAGGCGTTAGCTCAGGCGCAGCCTCGCCCGCAGCTGACGACTGCCCTTTTTCCACGTAAGCCGCCACATCTTCCTTGGTGATGCGTCCGCCGCGTCCGCTGCCCTTCATCGTACGAAGTTCGTCCCCTTCAAGCCCGGCCTGTGCCGCTTTTTGCCGTGCGGCGGGCATCATGGGTGGAAGTTCCGCCATCTCCGGGGAGGGCACAGCGGCAGGCGTCTCTTCCCCTCGTGCAGGAGCCCCAGATGCCTTTCCGGGTTCGGTGGAACTGGTCCGGTCCGTGGACGAGCCCGCTTCGGTATCGATGGTCGCGATGACTTCCCCGGCGGTGACAATCGCTCCATCTTCCTTGACAATTTTGACCAGCATGCCTGCTGCGGGCGCAGGCAATTCCAGCACGACCTTGTCGGTCTCGATATCGATCAGGTTTTCGTCGCGATCGACTTGTTCGCCCTCTTTTTTATGCCATGAAAGGAGCGTGGCTTCCGCTACGGATTCGGACAACGCAGGAACCTTGACTTCGACGAGCATGATCTTTCCTTTAAATTCTCTCGCGAAACGCCGCCACCATGACTTCATTCTGCTGGAAGTCATGCTTGGCCAGATATCCCGCCGCCGGCGATGCCGAGGACGGGCGCAATGCGTAACCCAATGCCTGATCGGGCCGCTTGTGCCGCAGCAAGTAATGCTGGATGCGGTGCCACGCGCCCTGGTTGCCCGGCTCTTCCTGGCACCAGAGTATATCCGCTGCTGCTGGATAACGCTCGACTTCAGACTGGAAATCGCCATGCGGGAAGGGGTACAGCTGCTCGATACGAACGATCGCGACGTCCGTGATTTCATGCTTCCGTCGATAGGCCAGCAGATCATAGTAGACTTTGCCGCTGCAGGCGACGAGTCGCCGCACCGCTTTGGGGTCGAGCTTCTCCGGCTCGGGGATGACGGTCCGGAAACTCCCTTGGGCAAGATCTTTCAGGCTCGATACCGATTCCTTGTGCCGCAGCATGCTCTTCGGACTCATGATGATCAGGGGCTTGCGCACAGGCCGGATCATCTGCCGCCGGAGCAGGTGGAACATCTGGGCGGGACTGGAGGGAACGCACACCTGCATATTGTATTGCGCGCATAATTGCAGATATCGCTCTAGGCGGGCCGAGGAGTGCTCCGGTCCCTGTCCTTCGTAGCCGTGGGGGAGCATCATCACCAGGCCGCACAGCCGGCCCCATTTGGCTTCACCTGATGCGATGAACTGGTCTATCACAACCTGCGCGCCATTGGCGAAGTCGCCAAACTGCGCTTCCCAGATTACCAGTTCGTCGGGCTCCGCCGTGGCATAGCCGTATTCGAAACCGAGTACCGCTTCTTCCGACAGGACCGAATCGATAATGACGAAATCCGGCTGTTCCGGAACGATGTGACGCAGGGGAACATAGGTTCCCTCGTTCCAGCGCTCCCGGTTCTGGTCATGCAGCACCGCATGGCGATGAAAGAATGTTCCCCGTGCGGAATCCTGCCCTGAAATCCTGACCGGGTATCCGTCCTTCAGGAGCGACGCGTAGGCGAGATTCTCGGCCATCCCCCAATCCAGCGGCAGTTTGCCTTCGCCCATTGCGCGGCGGTCCGCGATAATCTTATCTACCCGCGCATGCAATTTGAATTTGGCGGGGATATCGGTCAGCCGTCGCGTCAGTTCCTTCAGCTCTGCCATGGACAGCGCGGTGGGCACTTTCTCGTCCCAGTTGATGTCGTTCCGGAAAGGTGTCCAGTCCACGGCATCCGGCGATTTGTAGCCATACAGGATGGTCGTGTTGGGGTTGCGGCCCGCGTCCATGTCGTCACGGTAGCGTTTCACCAGTTCCTCCGCATCGCCGGGACCGATGATGCCTTCCGCTGCCAGCCTGTCGGCATAGAGTTTGCGTGTCCCCGGATGCTTGCTTATGGTTTTGTACATCAGCGGCTGGGTCACCATGGGCTCATCCTGCTCGTTGTGTCCCAGTGCACGAAAGCAGACCATATCCACCACCACGTCCTTGTGAAATTTCATCCGGAAATCCAGTGCGATTTCCGCCACCATGACTACGGCTTCCGGGTCATCCCCGTTGACGTGAAAGATGGGCGCCTCGATCATTTTCGAGACATCGGTGCAATACAGCGTGGAGCGCGTGTCGCGCGGGTCGGATGTGGTAAAGCCGATCTGATTGTTGATGATGACATGCACGGTGCCGCCGGTGCCGTAGCCCCTTGTCTGGGACAGGTTCAGCGTTTCCATTACCACACCCTGCGCCGAATAGGCGGCATCGCCGTGCAGCAGCACGGGCAGCACGAGATCGCCGTCGCGATCCTGCAGCCGATGCTGACGGGCGCGCACCGAACCTTGCACCACTGGATCGACAATTTCGAGATGGGAAGGATTGAATGCCAGCGATAGCCGCATGGTTCCGCCGGGCGTGGATATCGCGGACGAAAACCCCTGGTGATACTTGACGTCGCCCTCGGTCAGTTCCTCGGCGTGCTTGCCCTCGAACTCCTGGAACAGATCGGCTGGCAGCTTGCCTAGTGTGTTGACGAGCACGTTCAGTCGTCCGCGATGTGCCATGCCGATCACCGTCTGCCGCACACCCATCCGGCCGGCGCGCTGCAGCAGGTTGTCCAGAAGTGGGATCAGGCTCTCCCCACCTTGGCCGGAAAAACGTTTCTGTCCGACATAGCGCGTATGCAGGTATCGTTCCAGTCCTTCGGCTGCATTGAGGCGCTCCAGTATGTGACGTTTGTAATCGGCGGAATAGCCGGGCTGTGCGCGCGAACCCTCGATGCGGCTTTGTATCCACCGTTTCTGTTCGGTGTCGGTGATGTACATGTATTCGACGCCGATCTTTCCACAATAGGTTTGCCGCAGCGTTTGCAGGATGTCGGAAAGGGAAGCGCGGGGAGGGCCTATCAGCGATCCCGTTCCGAAAACCGTGTCCATGTCGGCTTCGGTCAGGCCGTGATAGGCGGGATCGAGTTCCGGAATATGGGGTTTTTCCTGATGGGTAAGGGGATCGAGATCGGCATGGCGCACCCCGAGGAAGCGGTATGCATTAATCATCTGCAGGACCGCTATCTGCTTGCGTTCCGCTGTCAGCGCCCGCTCGTCCAGCGCCTGCGGGGCCAAATCCGGGCGACGCCTGGCCGCGGAAACCGCTTGAGCCTCGCCTGCTGTTCCTGCCGCGTTTCCTCCCCCTTCTCCTTCCTGCAGGCTGGCAAAGCGGTCGTGCCACTCAGCCGGCACCGATTCCGGATCTTTCAGGTAAGCGTCATATAGCCCCTCGATGAAGGGCGCATTCACGGCGGAGAAAATGGAACCATCAAGTGATTGCGGTATCATGGCCAAAGGCCTCGTCGTCTGGCAAAGCAGAAATTACCAGCGTGATTCGATCGGAATCACGTCGCGTAAGGGAGCACCTGTATAGAGCTGGCGTGGACGTCCGATCTTGAGGCCAGGGTCAGCGATCATTTCGCTCCATTGCGCGATCCAGCCCACCGTGCGCGCCATGGTGAAGATGGCAGTGAACATCGAGACGGGAATTCCGAGCGCGCGCTGTACGATACCCGAGTAAAAGTCGACGTTGGGATAAAGCTTTTTCTCGATGAAGTAGTCATCTTCCAGCGCGATCTTCTCCAGTTTCAGCGCGAGCTTGAACAGGCGGTCATCGTGGAGACCCAGCACATCCAGCACTTCGTGGCAGGTTTCGCGCATCAGCGTTGCCCTCGGATCGAAATTTCTGTAAACACGGTGCCCGAAACCCATCAGCTTGAATGGGTCACTTTTGTCTTTGGCGCGGTCGATATAGGCGCCGATACGCGACTCGTCGCCGATTTCCTCCAGCATGTTCAGACAGGCCTCGTTGGCGCCGCCATGCGCCGGCCCCCACAGGCACGCGATGCCTGCCGAAATGCATGCAAAGGGATTGGCCCCGCTTGAGCCCGCAAGCCGGACGGTGGACGTGGACGCGTTCTGTTCGTGATCCGCATGCAGGATCAGGATGCGGTCCAGTGCGCGCGCCAGAACCGGATTAGGCTGGTATTCCTCGGCCGGGGTGGCGAACATCATGTGCATGAAGTTTTCCGCATAGTTGAGGTTGTTGCGCGGATGGATGAATGGCTGGCCGATGTTGTATTTGTAGGTCATCGCGGTGATCGTCGGCAATTTTGCGATCAGCCGGAAAGCGGACAGTTCGCGATGGGCGGCATCGGATATATCCATGGCATCGTGATAGAACGCCGACAATGCCCCTACCACGCCGACCATCACCGCCATCGGGTGGGCGTCGCGACGGAACCCGGTAAAGAAGCGCGCCAGTTGCTCGTGCACCATGGTGTGTTCCTTGATGGTGCGGTCGAATGTTTTCTTCTGCTCCATGGTGGGCAGTTCCCCATTGATAAGCAGATAACACACCTCCATGAAATCGCACTGCGTCGCCAGTTGCTCGATCGGATAGCCGCGATACAGCAGAATGCCCTTTTCGCCATCTATGTAGGTGATCCCGGAACTGCTGCTGGCGGTGGAGAGAAAACCCGGATCGTATGCGAATACGCCTCCCTTTGCATGCAAGGTGCGCATGTCCACTACGTCCGGTCCCATGGTGCCGGAAAGAACGGGAAATTCCAGCGGCTCGCTGCCGTTACCTAGATCAAGCATCGCGTTACGTTGTTGTTCCATATGTTCCCCAGGTTTTTGATGCAATCATTCAATACAGTCAGACAGCTTGCAAAAGACGCAGTACAGGCTGCAGGCTTCTGTCAGTTTCCTTTTCCAATGCAATCATGTCCCACAGGTCATTATCGGGAAGATTCAGTAATGTTTCAAATTGCAGCAACTCCGCCTGGCTGAGCTTCGCGTAGTGTGCGTTCATGAATCGCTGCAGTACGATATCCAGTTCCAGCATGCCTCGCCGGCACCGCCAGCGGGCGCGCTCCAGTTCTTTCATGACGATTGGTCCAGCCGGCTTTTCATACCGTTCTTTTTACCATCATGGTCTTGATTTTCCCGATTGCCTCCATCGGGTTCAATCCTTTCGGGCAGACATCCGTACAGTTCATGATGGAGTGGCACCGAAACAGGCGGTATGGATCCTCCAGGTAATCCAGCCGCTCGGCCGTAGCCTGGTCACGGCTGTCGGCGAGAAAGCGATACGCCTGCAGCAGCCCCGCCGGACCTACGTATTTATCCGGATTCCACCAGAAGGAGGGGCAGGCGGTAGAGCAGCATGCGCACAGAATGCATTCGTACAGGCCATCCAGCGCCGCCCTGTCTTCGGGCGATTGCAGCCGCTCGGTTTCCGGCGGCGGATCATTGTTGATGAGATAAGGCTTGATCGAGTGATACTGCATGAAGAACTGCGTCATGTCTACGATCAGGTCGCGTATGACGGGCAACCCGGGCAAAGGGCGCAATTCCACTGGCTCCTTCAATCCGGCCACGGGCGTGATGCACGCCAGACCGTTGCGGCCATTGATGTTCATGGCATCCGAACCGCATACCCCTTCCCTGCAGGATCGGCGCAGGCTCAGGCTGTCATCCACGGTCTTGATGCGCACCAGAGCATCGAGCAGCATTCTGTCAGCCGGCTCCAGCTCGATGTCATAGTCCTGCATGTAGGGTTTATCGTCCCTGTCGGGATCGAAACGGTAGATGGAGAATCTCATAGCCGATTCCTTGATATTTGATTAGCGCGTGTCAACACTTGTTTCGTGCCTGCGTTGCTTCGCTTCACCTAAGGCAGTTGCGAACATGGATGCATAAAACCAGCCCGGATTCTTCGACCGTTACGCTGGAGGTACTGCCGGCTTCGCTTCCCAGATCTGTCGAGCATACTGCATGATGGTGCGGTCACTGGAAAACTGACCCATGTTGGCAACATTCAGGATCGCCTTGCGCACCCACTGCTCCTCATCCCGGTACGTCATTTCGACTTTTTTCTGGCAGGCGATATAAGAAGCATAATCCGCCAGCAGCAGATATTCATCGCCTCGCTGCAGGAGCGAATTTACGACAGGCTTGAAGCGATCCGGCTCATCCGGCGAAAAAAAACCGGAGCCGATCATGTCCAGCACGGCCCGCAGTTCGGCATCGGCGTTATAGAAGTCCCATGGCCGGTAACCATCTGCTTTCAGCCTGGCGACCTCCGCTGCCGAGAGGCCGAATATGAAAATGTTATCTTCCCCGACTTCGTTACGGATTTCGATGTTGGCGCCGTCCGCGGTACCGATGGTCAGCGCGCCGTTCAATGCCAGTTTCATGTTTCCTGTTCCGGAAGCTTCCGTGCCCGCCGTGGAAATCTGTTCCGAGAGGTCTGCGGCCGGAATCATCTCTTCGGCAGTCGATACGTCATAATTGGGCATGAACACCACTTTCAAGCGATCCCTCACACGCGGATCGTTATTGACGACGTCGGCGACATCGTTGATGAGCTTGATGATGAGCTTGGCCATGAAATAGCCCGGTGCCGCCTTGCCGCCGAAAATGACCGTGCGCGGCACGTGCTCCGTATCCGGATCGTGGCGGATGCGGTTGTACAGCGTCACAACATGTAGCACATTGAGCAATTGCCGCTTGTATTCGTGGATACGTTTGATCTGGACATCGAACAGCGAATCCACACAGATGTCGATGTCGAGCTTCTGCTTCACCATGGCAACGAAATGGGCTTTGTCCGCACGTTTCACCGTAGCGAACTCCCTGCGAAAAGAAGCGTCGTCAGCGAGTGGAATCAGGTCCTTCAACCCGTTCAGGTCCTTGATCCAACCGGAACCGATGCGTGAGGATATGAGTTCGCTCAAGCGGGGATTGGCCTGGTTCAGCCAGCGGCGCGGTGTGATGCCATTGGTTATATTGATGATCTTGCCGGGATATAGCTGGTCGAAGTCCGAGAAGATGGTCTGCTTCATCAGTTCGGTATGAATTTGCGCAACGCCGTTTACCTTGTGACTGCCGATGATGGCAAGGTGCGCCATGCGGATCCGCTTTCCGCCCGACTCGTCGATAATGGACATGCGGCGCAGTATGCCGGTGTCCCCCGGATACCGGTGCATGACATCTTTCAGGAACCGGTGATTGATCTCGTAAATGATCTGCAAATGGCGAGGCAGGACGTTCTCGAGCAGATCCACCGGCCAGGTTTCAAGCGCCTCGGGCATCAGCGTGTGGTTGGTGTAGGCGAAGGTGCGGGTCGTGATATTCCACGCTTTCTCCCACTCCAGATGATGCAAGTCCACCAGCACGCGCATCAGTTCGGCAATGGCAATGGCGGGATGCGTATCGTTCAGCTGGATCGCGATCTTGTCCGGCAGGGCGTCGAAACCATCGTGGTATTTGCTATACCGGCGCAGGATGTCCTGCAGCGACGCGCATACGAAGAAGTATTGCTGCTTCAGGCGCAATTCGCGTCCCATCGCGGTGGTGTCATTCGGGTAGAGCACCTTGGAAAGATTTTCGGAGGCGTTCTTGTCTTCTACTGCCTTGACATAATTGCCCTCGTTGAAATAGCGCAGATCGAAATCGCGTGTCGCCTTGGCTGCCCACAAGCGCATGTTGTTGGCCGTGTGTGTGCCGTATCCCGGAACAGGGGTATCGAAAGCCATGGCCATCACGTCATCGGTATCGACCCAGTGATAGTGTGCCACGTCCTGTTCATCCGCGTATCGAACCACGCGTCCGTGAAATTTGACGGGATAGAGCACCTCCGGACGGGGGAGCTCCCATGGATTGCCATACCGCAGCCAGTTATCCGGATGTTCGACCTGCCTTCCATCTTCGATGCGCTGAGCGAACATGCCATATTCGTAACGAATGCCATAGCCGTATCCGGGAAGATCGAGCGTGGCCAGGGAGTCGAGAAAACAGGCGGCGAGCCTGCCCAGACCGCCATTTCCCAGGGCGGCGTCGGGCTCTATTTCACGTACCTCGTCCAGATTGATACCCAGTTCGTCGAATGCCTCGCGGAATTGCCGGTCGAAGCCGAGATTGTGCACGCTATTCATCAGCGTACGCCCCATCAGGAACTCCAGAGAAAAGTAGTAAACCCGCTTTACGTCATTGGCGTAATAACTGCGCATGGTCTCCATCCAGCGGTCGATCAGGCGGTTGCGCACCAGATAGGCCGCGGCGAAGAACCTGTCGCGGCGGGTGGCGGTAACGGGGTCTTTGCCCACTGAATAGGTCAGACAGTTGGACAAGGACTGTTTGATCGACTCCGTGTCGAATCCGCGTTTTTCATGCTCGAAAACAGATTTCTTCAAGGTATCAGTCATGATCCATGCACCTGGGTCAACGATAATGACATCCGGACGTCAGTACGGCTGCAGGTTGGCGCCCTCCGGATACAGGGAATGACGCCAGAACTGGTCATCGTTATCGAACAGCCGGTAGGTCCCGCGCGGTCCCCAGGTGCCAGCCTGATAGCCATTGATAAAACCGCGTTCCATCGCCCAGACCTTGATGATAGGATCGACTGCGCGCCATGCCCATTCCACTTCGTCTATCCGGAGAAACAGCGAATGATCGCCTTGCATCACGTCCAGCAGCAGACCTTCGTAGGCATCGTAGTCTTCCTCGCTGCCCTTGCGGTACGTGGCATCCAGGCTGATGGTGCGGGTATGCAGATCCAGGCCCGGCACCTTGACCTGGATTTCCATCTTCAGGCAGTCATTGGGCTGGATGCCCAGCATGATCCAGTTAGGGTGGGATGAATCGTGGTGCGTGTGGCGCAGCAGATCCTGCGGCGGACTTTTGAAGCGGATGCAGATTGCCGAACTGTTTTCCGCCATGCGCTTGCCGGTATGCAGATAGAAAGGAACGCCCGCCCAGCGCCAGTTGTCGATGAACAGTTTCAACGCTGCATAGGTTTCGGTGGCGCTATCCGGCGCTACGCCCGGTTCGTCCAGATATCCGGGGACGGGATTGCCATCGATGATGCCATTGGTATACTGCCCGCGGAACGCATGGGCATGTACCGAATTCTGCGTAATCGGCCTGATCGCTTTCAGAACTTTCACTTTCTCGTCCCGCAGATGCTCGGCCGACAGCGTTACCGGTGGCTCCATTGCCACCAGGGCAAGCAGTTGCAGCAAATGGCTCTGGATCATGTCGCGCAGGGCACCGGCTCCCTCATAATAATCGGCGCGCCCATCGACGCCAAGGGTTTCGGAATGGGTGATCTGCACATGATCGATATAATGATTGTTCCACAACGGTTCCAGCAGAATGTTGGCGAAGCGGAATACCATGACGTTCTGTACCGTGCCCTTGCCGAGATAATGGTCGATGCGGTAAATCTGCGGCTCGTTCAGATGCCGGTAGAGGCTCCCTTGCAGGGTCTGTGCACTCAACAGATCGTAGCCGAAGGGTTTTTCGATCACCACGCGGGACCAGCCTTTTTTCTGCTTGAGCAGTCCGATCGCCCCCAGTCTGTCGATGATCGCCGGAAACTCCGACGGACGTACCGCCATGTAAAATATGATATTGGGGGAAAATCCGGGTGTTTCTTCCAGTACCTTCTGTAATTTCAGATAAGCATCGCCGTCGCCCCGGGGATTGGGGTGGTAATGTAGCCGGGCACGAAAGCGCTCGAACGCCTGCTCGTCCAGTCCCTCGGGAAATTTTGATCTCAGCATATCGGATACCTCTGCAATCCACTGCTCAGTACTCCATAATTCCAGGCTGCAGGCGAGTATCGCCATTTTCTCTGGCAGGCGTCCCGCTACATCCAGGCGGAACAGCGCAGGCACCAGCTTGCGCCGCGACAGATTTCCGCTCGCTCCAAAGATCACCAGAACACACGGTTCGATCGTTTTCATTTTGGTTTACCTTTTGTCTTATCCGCCCACAGTCTTATCCGCCCATACGCCGGTCGCGGCAAGCATCATTGCAACAGCAGACAGGGCAATTTTCGCGTTGTCCTGCAGCCTGGCCATTCCTGCATGCTCCACTTACGTCTGTTGCCGGGCTTTCAAGCCTGCCATTCCGGCGCATTGAAACAATACTGATGCGTAATCGAATATATTTTTCGTCAATAGGTTCTCGCCTTGGGGGGAAACGATTCCACCGTGAGCGGCTTGAGCCGGACGGGCTTGTAATCGAGCCGCCGCCCTTCGCTGAAATAAAGCGTATGCTTGAGCCATTTGTCATCATCCCGCTCGGGAAAATCGTCACGGGCGTGCGCACCACGGCTTTCGGTACGCGCCTCGGCCGATATGATGGTCGCTATCGCGACTTCAACCAGGTTGTCGAGTTCCAGCGCCTCCATCCGGGCAGTGTTGAACACCCTGCTTTTGTCCCTGATTTCGGTATGCCGGGCACGCTCCGCAATTTCCCCGATTTTTACCACCCCCTGCCTGAGCATGTCGGCGAGGCGAAATACCCCGCAATGCATCTGCATGGTTTTACGCAATGCATCTCCTACCTGGGACACATTTTCGCCATCCTGCTGGGTATCGAGGCGGGCAAGCCGGGCAAGCGGCTTGTCGGAAGCATCAGCCGGTAACGGCTTGTGATGCCGATTCTTCGTCAGGTCTTCGATAATCCGGTTGCCGGCAGCACGCCCGAATACGAGGATATCGAGCAGCGAGTTGGTTCCGAGCCGGTTGCTGCCATGCACCGAGACGCATGCACATTCACCCACTGCATAGAAACCCTGAACCACTTCCTCCGGCCCGGTTTTGTAGGGCGCCACCACCTGTCCATGGAAATTCGTCGGAATGCCTCCCATCATGTAATGCGCGGTCGGCACGACCGGAATCGGCTTCTCGATCGGGTCCGCATGAGCAAATTTGATGGAGATCTCGCGGATGCCGGGGAGCCGCGTCTTGATTACGTCCGCACCGAGGTGATCGAGTTTCAGCAGGAGATGGTCGGCGTCCCTGCCGCAGCCTCTCCCTGCCATGATTTCCATGGTCAGCGCACGGGACACCACATCCCGGCTGGCCAGGTCCTTGGCATGCGGCGCATAGCGTTCCATGAAGCGCTCGCCGTCCTTGTTGAGCAGATAACCGCCTTCGCCGCGCACCGCTTCACTGATCAGTACGCCCACACCGTATACCCCGGTGGGATGAAACTGCCAGAACTCCATGTCTTCCAGCGGAATACCCGCGCGTGCCGCCATGGCGAGACCGTCGCCGGTGTTGATGAAGGCGTTGGTGCTGGCACTGAATATGCGTGCGGCCCCGCCGGTGGCAAACAGGGTTGCGCGCGCCTGAAGCACCATGACTTCACCGGTTTCTATATCCATCGCCACCACGCCGCATACATCCCCCTGCTCATCCCGGATCAGTTCCAGCCCCATCCATTCCACGAAAAACTGAGTGTTGGCCTGAACATTGCGCTGATAGAGCGTATGCAGCATGGCATGACCCGTTCGGTCAGCTGCCGCGCACGAGCGCGTGGCCTGCGCGCCGCCGAAATGCTGCGACTGTCCGCCGAAGGGGCGCTGGTAGATTTTTCCGTTCTCCAGGCGGTCGAAAGGCATGCCGTAGTGTTCCAGTTCGTATACCACTTCGCTGGCCTGGCGGCACATGAATTCGATGGCATCCTGATCGCCGAGATAATCGGAGCCTTTTACCGTGTCATACATGTGCCAGTGCCAGTTATCCTCGGTGACATTGCCCAGCGCCGCGGCTATTCCCCCCTGCGCGGCCACCGTGTGGGAACGGGTCGGAAACACCTTGGACAGCACCGCCACCTTGAGTCCCGCCTCCGACAGCTGCAGCGCAGCGCGCATGCCTGCGCCACCGGCCCCGACGATGACCGCATCAAATTTTCTCGTGATTATCGGCATGCTGTGATCGTGATCGTTCTCATAGGCTCCATAGAATCTCCGCAGACCAGATGGCATAAAACAACAGGGCCAATATGACCAGTATCTGCAGCGCGAACCGGATGCCGGCCGGATGGATATAATCCATCAGAATGTTTCGCATGCCGATCCATGCGTGCCAGAACAGGCTCAGCAGAAACAGAAAGCTGCCGATGCGCATCCATTGATTGGCAAATAGTGTTTTCCACGCTGCCTCATCCCCGGGTGGGGAAATCAGCAGGACCCCGGCAAGGCACACGGTAAACACTGCCATCACCACAGCGGTGACTCTCTGGGCAAGCCAGTCGCGCAGCCCGTAGCGCGCACCTGTCACTACACGCCTTACCATATCGCCGCTCCAGCGAACAGGGTGAGAACGATTCCTCCCGCCAACGCAATCCTGCTGCTCAAACGCGCCTGTTCGAGTGTGACGCCATAGTGCAGATCCAGTACCAGATAGCGGATGCCGGCGCACAGATGGTGCATGAAGAACCACAGCGACAGGATCAGGCCGGCCTTCAGCAGCGGACTGGAAAGGAAAGATTGAAACCGCGCATAGCCCTGCGGCGAGTTCAATACCATGTCAAGACTACACAGGACCAGCGGTATTCCCGGGAAGAACAGCAATGCGCCACTTATGCGATGCAGGATCGAGATCACCGCTGGCAGAGGCTGCCTGATTTTCAGGAGATCGAGGTATTTTGGCCGGTTTTTGCGCAATGGTGTGGTCTGCATGGCATGCGAAGATTAAGTTTAGACGGTTATACCGGGCGATACAACCGAACAGCTCAGGCGTACGGTCAGGCGGGGCGATGGGGCAGAAGCGGCGAGCAACCGGTTTTTAAGCAGTGTTTTTGAGCTTCATCACTGCCATATCGTCCATCCGCCATCCTCCAGGGTCCGAGTTTCCGCACATTGACAGTCGCTGTGATAAAATTGATAGAGTCCCGCAGGGGCATAGAGACGAGACGGACGGGGCGGATATACCAACAACGAACCAGCAACGAACAGTCACCGTTTCCCCGCAGGATTCATTCAACGATTCCCTGGCTCCTGCTGAACAGGATGCCTTGAGCATGCAGCAGGACATCAGGTGGGGAGCGTATGGCGGCTGCAGAAGTCCCATTTGGCTCTGGTCAGGTGTTCGTCCTTTTCCTTTCGTGAGGAACTGCCAAATCATCGTACGTTATTTCTGTTACCGACAATCTCCTTCAGGAGCGCGATAATGAATACTCCCGTGCGCGTCGCCGTCACCGGCGCGGCTGGCCAGATCGGCTACAGCCTGTTGTTCCGCATTGCGGCGGGCGAGATGCTGGGCAAGGATCAGCCCATCATACTGCAATTGCTGGACACCCCTCAGTTCCTGCCGGTGCTCAAGGGCGTGCTCATGGAACTGGATGATTGTGCTTTTCCGCTGCTTTCAGGGGTAGCGGTAACCGAAGACCCTCGGATCGCTTTTCGCGATGCCGGTGTCGCCATACTGGTCGGTGCGCGGCCGCGCGGGAAAGGGATGGAGCGCCGGGATCTGCTGGAAGCGAACGGTGCGATATTCAGCGATCAGGGTAGGGCACTGGATGAGGTGGCCCGCCGTGATGTAAAGGTCCTCGTGGTCGGCAATCCCGCCAATACCAATGCCTGCATCGCCATGAACAACGCGCCCGGCCTCGATCCGGGCAATTTTTCGTCCATGATGCGCCTGGACCATAACCGGGCCTTGTCCCAGCTTGCGCTCAAGATCGGGAAACCGGTTGCCAGCGTGAGAAAGATGGTCGTATGGGGCAACCATTCGCCCACCCAGTATCCTGACCTGAATCACGCTGAAGTGGATGATCGCAAAGCCATTGAACTGGTCGGCGATCCGGATTGGGTGGAAAATGGGTTCATACCGGCTGTACAGAACCGTGGAACGGCGGTCATCGAGGCCCGTGGTCTGTCCAGTGCGGCCAGCGCGGCGAACGCGGCCATCAGTCATATTCGCGACTGGGTGACCGGGACGAGAGAAAAGGACTGGGTATCCATGAGCATCCCTTCCGATGGCAGTTATGGCATTCCGGAAGGCGTTTTTTTCGGCATGCCGGTAACGTGCCGGGGCGGTGCTTACGAGGTTGTGGCCGGCCTGGAAATAACCGCATCGGGCAGGGAAAGAATGCAGGCGTCCTACCGGGAATTGCTGGAAGAGCGCGATTCGGTGAAGCATCTCTTCCGCTGATTCTCTTCCGGTTCAGCCGCATCTGCTTCTATGACTCCCGGTTCCTGTTTTCGCGCCGCGCTTGCAGTGGAAAAGCCCTTGCAGGTAGCGGGATGCGTCAACGCCTATACGGCGCGGCTGGCGGAGCGTACCGGCTTCAAGGCCATCTATGTCTCCGGGGGAGGCGTGGCGTCGTCGTCGCTGGGTGTGCCTGATCTTGCCATCTCGACGCTGGAAGATCTTCTGACCGATGTGCGCCGGATCACGGATACAACGGACCTGCCGTTACTGGCGGATGCGGATACCGGTTTCGGCAGCGTGCTCAATATCGGCCGCACCGTCAAATCACTTGTCAAGGCCGGAGCGGGAGCGCTGCATATCGAAGACCAGGTGCAGGCCAAACGCTGCGGCCATCTCTCCGGCAAGGCCATTGTCAGCCAGGGAGAAATGATGGATCGCCTCAAGGCCGCGGTGGATGCCCGTGCCGACCCTGCATTCGTCATCAT
>CAZYYR010000002.1:22622-31432 GCA_964651465.1 uncultured Nitrosospira sp. | reverse complement strand
GCAGATAAGCCAGCTTTCCGCATGTTTCCGGTTCATCCCGCTGAGCGAGGCCGTCGATGGGTTGCGCAAGGGCAGTCTGCCTCCCCGCGCGGCCTGTATCACTTTCGACGATGGCTATGCCGACAACGCGGAAGTTGCCCTGCCGATACTGCAAAAGCATGGTATCTGCGCCACTTTCTTCGTGGCTGCCGGTTTTCTCGATGGCGGCCGCATGTGGAACGATACCGTAATCGAACTGGTCCGCCGTGCCCCTGGAGGCATGCTCGATCTCGACGGGATAGGCCTGGGCCGTTTCGTGATCGATTCCGTTGCGCACCGCCGGGAGGCGATCCATGGTCTCCTGGGGAAGCTGAAGTATCTGGCGCCCGAATCCAGGCAGTCGACAGTGGATGCGATGAGTGCCCTCATCCCGGTCGAACTGCCCGACAATCTCATGATGACTTCGGATCAGGTCAGATTGCTATATAACGCAGGGATGGAAATCGGCGGGCACACGGTCAGCCATCCCATACTGGCCAGGATGGACAATGATGTAGCGCGTGCCGAAATCGCCAGCGGCCGGGAAATGCTCGAGGGCATGATAGGCGGCAGGGTGCGGCTTTTTGCCTATCCGAATGGAAAGCCGGGGCAGGATTATCTGGCGGATCATGTCAGGATGGTCAAGGATCTGGGCTTCGATGCGGCAGTCTCGACGGCCTACGGTGCGGCAACCGCACGCAGCGATTTGTATCAGCTTCCACGCTTTACGCCCTGGGACCGCGGAACACTGCGCTTGACGCTTCGCATGGCGCAAAATATGCTGAGGACGCCTGGGGCGGTTTAGGGTCCTAATTCAACTCTGACTTCTCAAAAAAACATCTATGGAAAGACCCATCACGGAATTTGGAATCGACAGCGAGGGAGATCCGATAGCGATTCTCAGCTGTGGGCATCCGCAGCACGTACGGCACAATCCGCCATTCATCAATCGCCCCTGGGTAGAGTCCCAGGAAGGGCGCAACGGCATGCTCGGCAAGATGCTCAATTGCGTGCGGTGCGACAAGTTCGAACTGCCCGACAGTTTTGTTCCGTATAAGCGGACCTCGGTCTTCACCGAAGAAACGGTCCCGGCCGGGTTGAGAAAAGATCATTCCACGAAAACCGGTATCTGGGCAAAAATAAACGTCGAAGACGGCAAACTGCGCTATCGGGTAGCAGCTCTGGATACGGACATGGAATTGCATCCCGGCAGGATCGGCATCGTCGTCCCGGAGGTCTTGCACAACGTGGAGCCCCTGGGGTCCGTCCGGTTCTTCGTCGAGTTTTATCGTGCCCCGGACGGCAGCACGTCATGATCCGGTTGGCGGCAGGCAGACGAGCCGCTTGAACACTCTTCGAGAATTCCAGGCTGGACCTGGCCGTTTCGGCGAATTGCAGCAGCTGTGGCAATGGCCACTGAGAAGCCAGGCATAAGGCTTGACTCGACAACCGGCAGATAGCCTTCAGGCACCAGGAAAAAAGCGTGGAATGACTTGTTCCAGTTCGAAAGCCCCTTCGAGGTAAGCCCCGAGTTGAGCGGATGGCTTGCCTGTGATGGGTTAATGACTGGATTCTGTTCCGAGCCGGCGTAATCCACCTTTCCGTCGAGTTCGCTGCGCAGGAAAGAATCTTCATGGGTCCACCAGAAAGATCCCGGGTGTTCTCCATCGAGAAACGACACGATCCCCAACCCGTTTCCATCCCCAGCCCAGTTGACCGCATTCACCGCATGTCCCAACGCGCCATCCCAGCAGTCCGGCGACCGGATTGCGGGAGCGCATCGGCCTTCCTCAGCCGGGGCATCCGCCGGAGCATTCGCGTTGCCGGCCCTGTTTCCCGTATCTCCCCGGATCGCATGAAAATCGGCGTCCGCAGCGGTAATGAAGGTGCGGTCTCCACGGGCGGCTGCCAAAGCCCCCCTGTTGGTCAGAATGCCGCTGTAATCGGGCGCTGCCGGTGGCTCTTCCGGTGCTCCGGTAAGAAAAGCTTCCCCGCTCTGTATCACCAGCACATCAAACTCACCGAAGTCCGGTGCCGGTTCGCCGGGTCCCCAGAAAGTCAGATTCCAGGCCAAACCATCACTTTGGGGAAATCCGTGGACGATTCCGGACAATTCAGAAATCATTTGCCGGTATTCGGAGGCGTGATGGGCATAGGTGTACCATAACACGGCGATCGAAGGCACGCCCCGATCCCGATCCGCATGGACAGGTGAGAGGCAGACGGCCGTGCTTATCAGTATCAGGACCGACACGATTCGAAGTCGAATCAGCTTCCTCTTGTGGACGCAAGGCAGGCGGTGAAAAAATCGCTTCATGTCGCCTTCCTCGCCTTCCTCTCGAATGATGGATGTCTCAACCGTCAATAACGCATTCCCGATAGTATGATCGGAAACTCCTGATTCCAGTAATTCCGCCGCATCTTCGGTGGACGAAGCGTGACTTCTCGTTGACTGCTCTGCTAAACCCGATTAAAATTCCGGTTATTTTGAATTCGACCCAATCCCGTATTTTCCTGTCGGGGATAACCTGGAAAGAATAACCCAATAACCCGTGACTGGCGTCGGCCGGGAACGAAAATCAGATCTTCCGAGAACAGAATTTCAACGGCAAAGTCAACGGGCAGCATGTTTGACTGACGCCAAAAAACTATGCCTTGGATACGGAATAAGCCAGTGCGCGTCGTAATGCGTTGGCAACTGATCGTCACGGTGGCGATGATGGTAGCCCTTGGCCTGCTGTTGGGAGTTCACGGCGCCGCTTCCGCCGGGCTGGGGGGGGCGATCAGCATGGCTTCCGCAGCGGTTTTCTCGGCAATCACTTCACGCTACCGGGGCTCCACCGCGAGTGGTGTGCTGATTACGGCGCTGAAAGCGGAAGCGGTAAAGATCGTCGTCATGATCATCCTGCTCTGGCTGGTGATGACGTTATACGCGGATGTCGTGGCGATCGGGTTCATCGGGACATTCGGACTCACGGTCCTGGTTTTCGGAATGGCCCTGTTCGTAACGGATGACGCGAGGAACCCTCCGCAGTTGCCCGGGAGTGCGGGAGAGGTTGCACGAAATTGGAAAGCTTGAACAGTCATCGTTTGCATAGGTAAAAAATGGCATCGGGAACGGAACTCACCCCCACTTCATACATGGATCACCATCTCACCAACCTGACCGTTTCGTTGGGGGAGGGTTCATTCTGGACATTGCATGTCGATACGGTCGTGATGGCGGTACTGCTGGGTTTTCTCAGCATGGGTTTCCTCTGGTGGGTCGTGCGCGGCGCCACTTCCGGCGTTCCCGGCAAACGCCAGGCGTTTGTCGAACTGACCATCGAATTCATCGATGACCAGGTCAAAAGTACTTTCCATGGCGATCGCCATGCATTCGTCGCGCCCACTGCCCTGACCGTGTTCGTCTGGGTGCTGATGATGAATGCCATGGACCTTCTGCCGATAGACATCATGGCGGGGGTTTATTCGGTACTGGGCTTGCATAACTGGCGCAGCGTGCCCACCACGGATATAAACACCACGTTTGCGCTGGCGCTCTCGGTGTGGCTGCTGATGATTTTTTTCAACGTGAAAGTCAAGGGGCTGGGCGGCTGGATACACGAGCTGGTTTGCTCCCCCTTCGGTAAAAATCCCATACTGTGGCCTGTCAACATCCTGTTCAACGTCGTCGAATACGTTTCCAAGCCGTTGTCCCATTCCCTGCGCCTCTACGGAAACATCTATGCCGGGGAGATCATTTTCCTGCTGCTGGGCATGTGGGCGGCCACCGGGATTGCTGGAACCCTGTTCGGTACCATCCTGCACCTGGGATGGGCTATCTTTCATATTCTGATCATTACATTGCAGGCATTTATTTTCATGATGCTGACAGTCGTTTATCTTTCGATGGCGCATGAATCGCACTGATACGGATTCCGCTGACGAAACCGCGATTTACTTTACTACTACGAAGAGGAAAACCAGATGGAGAATTTGCAATTTTTGGCGATGATTCAGGCCTACACCGGCATCGGCATCGGCCTCATGATCGGTCTCGGTGCGGCGGGCGCCTGTATCGGTATCGGTATCATGTGCGCGAGCTTCCTTGAAGGCGCTGCACGCCAGCCGGAAATGATCCCGGCCCTGCAAGGCAAGGTGTTCCTGCTGCTCGGCCTGATCGACGCGTCGTTCATTATCGGCGTCGGTCTGGCCATGCTCTTTGCGTTCGGTAATCCATTGCTGGCGGTCATCAAATAGCCATACCCGCTCTCGTATCATTCCCAGAGGCTAGCCATGAATATCAATTTCACGCTTATTTCCCAGGCCATGGCGTTTGCCATGTTCATCTGGTTTACAGTCAGGTTTGTCTGGCCTCCGTTGCTGCGTGCAATCGAAACCCGGCAGAAAACGATCGCCGAGGGACTGGCCGCGGGCGAACGGGGGCGGCATGAGCTGGAACTGGCCAGTCAGCGTTCCGGCGATGTCGTGAGAGAGGCCAAGGAGCGCGCGGCTGACATCATTGCCCAGGCGGAGAAACGTGCTGCCGAGATCGTAGACGAGGCGAAGGCGGTGGCAAAAGACGAGGGCGACCGCATCATCGTTGGCGCCAAGGCGGAGGTGGATCAGGAAGTATCCCGCGCCAGGGAGGTTTTGCGGCAACAGGTGGCGGACCTGGCACTGGCGGGGGCTGCAAAGATCCTGCGCCGGGAAGTGGACGCCCAGGTGCACGCCGATCTGCTCACCTCGATCAAGGCGGAGCTCTGAGCGATGGCTGAAACCCGCACGATCGCGAGACCGTACGCCGAGGCTGTTTTCAAGCTGGCAAAAGGCAAGAACGACCTGGCGTCCTGGTCCGCTATGCTGGGATTGGCAGCGTCCGTTGCATCCGATACCCAGATTCGTGCGCTCATCGGCGATCCGAAGGTACCTTCGAGGCGATTGGGCGAACTTCTCATTGGCATCTGCGGCGACCGGCTCACCGATGAAGGACGCAATTTCATCCTGCTGCTGGCCGAAAACGGAAGGATCGAAATATTGCCCGAGGTCAGCGAAATGTTCGAGCAACTCAAGATTCGTCACGAAGGTGTCCTTGATGCGAAGGTTATTTCCGCGTTTCCCCTGGATGATGCGCAGTTGCAGAGCCTGCTGGCAGACCTGGAAGCCAAGTTCCAGCGCAGGATAGAAGCGAATGTAAGCGTCGACCCGGAATTGATAGGCGGAGTGAAGGTTGAAATTGGCGATGAAGTCCTTGATGCCTCCGTGCGAGGCAAACTGGAAGCCATGGCTGTTGCCCTTAAAAGCTAGGAGTTATCTTAAATGCATTTAAATCCATCTGAAATCAGCGAACTGATCAAGAGCAGAATCGAAGGGCTCGCTGCCTCCGCGGAGATCCGCACCCAGGGCACCATCGTTTCCGTGACTGACGGGATCGTACGTGTTCACGGCCTGTCCGATGTGATGCAGGGGGAGATGCTGGAATTTCCCGGCAACACCTTCGGTCTTGCGCTCAATCTTGAGCGCGACTCTGTCGGCGCGGTGGTGCTGGGCGAATACGAACATATCACTGAAGGCGATACCGTCAAATGTACCGGCCGTATCCTTGAGGTTCCGGTCGGCGAGGAACTCATCGGCCGCGTGGTCAATGCGCTGGGACAGCCGATCGACGGGAAGGGCCCGATCGGCACGAAACGCTCCGAGCCCATCGAAAAGATCGCTCCCGGCGTGATCTGGCGGCAATCGGTCAATCAACCGGTACAGACCGGGCTCAAGTCCATCGATTCGATGGTCCCGATCGGACGCGGCCAGCGCGAGCTGATCATCGGCGACCGCCAGACGGGCAAGACCGCGGTGGCGGTGGATGCAATCATAAACCAGAAGGGCGAGAATATGACCTGCATCTACGTGGCGATCGGTCAGAAAGCCTCGTCCATCAGCAACGTGGTTCGCAAGCTGGAAGAGCACGGTGCAATGGAATACACGATCGTGGTCGCTGCCACGGCATCGGAATCGGCGGCGATGCAGTTCATCGCACCGTATTCCGGCTGCACCATGGGTGAATACTTCCGCGATTCCGGCAGAGATGCGCTGATCATCTATGATGACCTGACCAAGCAGGCATGGGCCTATCGGCAGATTTCGCTGCTGCTGCGGCGCCCCCCGGGCCGGGAAGCGTATCCCGGCGACGTGTTCTACCTGCATTCGCGCCTGCTCGAACGCGCGGCCAGGGTGAGTGCGGCCTATGTCGAAAAGGAAACCAATGGTGAGGTCAAAGGCAAGACCGGCTCCCTGACGGCGCTTCCGGTGATCGAGACGCAGGCGGGCGACGTCACCGCCTTCGTTCCCACCAATGTGATTTCCATCACCGATGGCCAGATTTTTCTGGAGTCCGACCTGTTCAATGCGGGCATCCGTCCTGCCATCAACGCGGGTATTTCGGTATCTCGCGTGGGAGGTGCGGCGCAGACCAAGGTCATCAAGAAGCTGGGCGGCGGGGTTCGCCTGGCCCTGGCGCAGTATCGCGAGCTGGCCGCCTTTGCCCAGTTTGCTTCCGATCTCGACGAGGCCACCCGCAAGCAGTTGGAGCGGGGCAAGATGGTCACGGAATTGATGAAGCAGCCTCAGTATTCCACCCTGAGCGTATCCGAAATGGCCGTTACTCTATTCGCCGTGAACAAGGGCTATCTGGACGATGTCGAAGTCAAGCGCGCGCTGGCATTCGAGTCGGCGCTGAAAGGCTACATACGCAGCAAGTACCCGGCGATCATGGAGAAGATCGAAACCACCAAGGACCTCGATGCGGCGACGGAGAAAGAGCTCGACGACGCGATCCAGGACTTCAAAAAGAACGGAACCTACTGATCCATGGCCGGCAGCAGAGAGATACGCAACAAGATCAAGAGCGTAAAAAACACGCAGAAGATCACGCGCGCCATGGAAATGGTGGCTGCCTCGAAGATGCGCAAGGCGCAGGAGCGCATGAGAAAGGCGCGCCCTTACGGTGAAAAGATCCGCAACGTGGCGGCGCATATGAGCCGTGCATACACGGAGTATCGGCATCCTTTCCTGATCGATCGGAATTCCGTCAAACGTATCGGGATCGTGGTCGTCACATCGGACAAGGGCTTGTGCGGTGGCCTCAATACGAACGTGCTGCGCCTGGCCGTCAACAGGATGAAGGCGTGGGAGGCGGAGGGCGAGCAGATCGAAGCGTGCTGCATCGGCAACAAGGGACTGGGATTCATGAACCGCATCGGCGCCAATGTCATTTCGCACGTGGTGAGTCTGGGCGATGCGCCTGACCTGGAAAAGCTGATTGGTGCGATAAAGGTGTTGCTGGATGGTTACACCGAGGACCGCTTCGATCGTGTCTATATTTTTTATACCCGCTTCATCAACACCATGAAGCAGGAACCCGTGATGGAACAACTGCTCCCGCTTACCGACGAGCGTCTCAAGGGTGGCGACGGTCCCCAAGGACAGCGAGGGGTATGGGACTACATTTATGAGCCCGAAGCCAAGCCGGTCATAGACGACATCATGGTCCGCTATATCGAGGCATTGATTTACCAGGCGCTTACGGAAAACATGGCATCGGAGCAATCTGCGCGCATGGTGGCGATGAAGGCCGCGTCGGATAATGCCGGAAACGTGATCAATGAGCTGACGCTGATCTACAACAAATCACGCCAGGCCGCCATTACCAAGGAACTGTCCGAGATCGTCAGTGGCGCGGCGGCCGTTTAATCTATTTGATTTGAGAACTTAAGGAACAACATGAGCCAGGGAAAAATTGTTCAGTGCATCGGGGCGGTGGTTGACGTCGAGTTTGCACGCGAAGAGATGCCTAAGGTATACGACGCACTCGTGCTCGAAGGTACCGAACTGACCCTAGAGGTGCAGCAGCAGCTGGGAGACGGCGTGGTGCGCACGATTGCACTCGGATCTTCCGACGGGTTGCGGCGCGGCATGATGGTGACCAATACCGGGGATCAGATTCAGGTCCCGGTTGGTACCAAGACCCTCGGGCGGATCATGGATGTGCTGGGCAGGCCCATAGATGAAGCAGGACCCGTCGACGCGGAAAAGACCATGTCGATCCATCGCAAGGCGCCCGCGTTCGATGAGCTTTCCGCATCCACGGAACTGCTGGAGACAGGCATCAAGGTTATCGACCTCGTCTGTCCCTTCGCCAAGGGCGGCAAGGTGGGATTGTTCGGGGGCGCAGGGGTGGGAAAGACCGTCAACATGATGGAGCTGATCCGCAATATCGCCATTGAGCACAGCGGCTATTCGGTATTTGCCGGCGTGGGCGAGCGTACCCGTGAAGGTAACGACTTCTATCACGAAATGAAGGATTCCAACGTGCTGGACAAGGTGGCGCTGGTCTACGGGCAGATGAACGAGCCGCCCGGCAACCGGTTGCGCGTGGCGCTGACGGGCCTGACCATGGCGGAGTATTTCCGGGACGAGGGCCGCGACGTGCTGCTCTTCGTGGACAACATCTATCGCTACACGCTCGCAGGTACGGAAGTATCGGCCCTGCTGGGCCGGATGCCTTCCGCAGTGGGATATCAGCCGACGTTGGCGGAGGAAATGGGTCGCCTGCAGGAACGCATCACCTCCACCAAGTCCGGTTCGATTACCTCCATTCAGGCGGTCTACGTGCCGGCGGACGACTTGACTGATCCTTCGCCTGCCACGACATTCGGTCACCTGGACGCAACCGTGGTGCTGTCGCGCGACATCGCCTCGCTCGGCATATACCCGGCGGTGGACCCGCTCGATTCCACCTCCCGCCAGCTCGACCC
>CAZYYR010000002.1:18369-22612 GCA_964651465.1 uncultured Nitrosospira sp. | reverse complement strand
GGGGAGGAACATTACAGCACCGCGCGCGCCGTGCAGCAGACCTTGCAGCGCTACAAGGAATTGCGCGACATCATTGCGATTCTGGGCATGGACGAACTCTCGCCGGAAGACAAGCTGGCTGTCGCAAGGGCCCGCAAGATCCAGCGCTTCCTGTCGCAACCTTTCAACGTGGCTGAAGTGTTTACCGGCGCGCCCGGCAAGTATGTCTCCCTGAAGGATACCATCAAGGGCTTCAAGGGCATCGTGGCAGGGGAGTACGACCATTTGCCGGAACAGGCATTTTATATGGTTGGCGGCATAGAGGAAGCGGTTGAGAAGGCCAAGACCATACAGTAAGCCGTATTTGACAGGCGGGCTAGGGTACGTTGGCCGGCTTTCGAACCGATAAGGAATGGGAAATAAAATGGGCGTGTTTCATGTCGATATCGTCAGCGCGGAGGAGTCCATCTATTCCGGTCCCGCCGAATTTCTGGTTGCGCCGGCGGAAGCCGGAGAGGTAGGTGTCTATCCGCAGCATACCCCCATGCTGACGCGCATCAAGCCGGGATCTGTACGCATCAAGGCACCACTGCAGGAAGAGGAACTGGTTTATGTTTCCGGGGGCATGCTGGAGATACAGCCGGATGTCGTTACTATCCTCGCGGATACGGCTGTACGGGGAGCCAATCTCGACGAAGCGAAAGCGCTGGAGGCAAAGAAGCGGGCGGAAGATGCGATGAGAGACCGCTCCTCCGCACTGGATTACGCACGGGCCCAGGCTGAATTGAGTGAAGCCATCGCGCAGCTGGCGGCCATCCAGAAACTGCGGAAGCGCGGGCACTGAAAAAAGGCGGCAATGACCGCCTTTTTTTATCAGGAAACCTTAAAGCCCCGCCGTTTGCATTTGGAGTGTGAGTCCGGCCGCGTCTGGCATTTCCGCATGCCCTGTGCTAAATTAGGCTTGCCCAAACAAACCGGCGCAGCTAGTGCATCTGTATCGTGGCTGATCGCGCCACCGTGTATCGACTCCGGCTGCAAGAGAACCGGGGTCACCGCGCCGCTGTCATCCCGCATATCCCTTTGCCATCTCTCACAATATCCCTCACTTCCAGTTCAATCGACGTGTCCAGACTGAATGTTGTCATCCTCGCTGCCGGGCTCGGCAAGCGCATGTATTCGAGCCTGCCCAAGGTATTGCATCCGCTTGCGGGCAAGCCCCTGCTTGCGCATGTGCTCGACGCTGCACGCACATTGTCGCCCCAGCAGATATGCATCGTCTATGGGCATGGCGGCGAGGCTGTACCGCAGGCAATCGGTGGCACGGGGTTGACTTGGGTCCTGCAATCGCCCCAGCTTGGAACGGGTCATGCGCTGATGCAGGCGCTGCCTTACCTGGATAGGTCGGGGATCACCCTCGTGCTGTACGGAGACGTGCCGCTCACCCGTCCCGAAACGCTGCAGAAGTTGATCGCAATGGCGGGAGAACAGACCCTGGGCCTCCTGACAGTGGAACTGGCCGATCCATCGGGCTACGGTCGAATCGTTCGAAACGGCGAAACAGGGGAAGTATCGGCCATCGTCGAGGAGAAGGATGCCAGCCCGTCCCAGCGCCGCATCCGTGAGATCAATACAGGTATCATGGCGATACCCGGCGAATACCTGCACAGCTGGCTGCCGCGCCTCGAAAACAATAATGCCCAGAAGGAATATTATCTGACTGACATCGTTTCCATGGCGGTCAGCGATGACGTACGGGTGGTGGCCGCACAACCGGACCACGCATGGGAAACGACCGGTGTCAACAGCAAGACCCAGCTGGCGGCACTGGAGCGCATCTACCAGGCTGAATACGCGCTCAGACTGCTGGAGCAGGGCGTCACCCTGGCAGATGCCGCCCGTATCGATGTGCGTGGTCAACTTTCCTGTGGCCAGGACGTTACCATAGACATCGACTGTATATTCGAAGGGGAGGTCCATCTGGGCCATGGCGTAGCGGTAGGGGCGCACGCTATACTCAAGAACGTCAAGGTGGCGGCCGGTGCAGCGATCGCCCCATTCAGCCTGATTGAAGATGCCGAAATTGGCGAAAACTGCCGCATCGGACCTTATGCGCGTATCCGGCCCGGAACCCGGCTCGACAGTGATGTCCATATCGGCAATTTCGTCGAGGTGAAGAACAGCACCGTTGCCAAGGGCAGCAAGGCCAATCACCTGAGCTACATCGGCGATGCCGTGGTCGGCAGAAGCGTCAATATCGGCGCTGGTACCATTACCTGTAATTATGATGGTGCCAACAAATACCAGACCATCATCGAGGATGACGTTTTTGTCGGTTCGGATACGCAACTGGTGGCTCCGGTGAGAGTGGCGCAAGGCGCCACCATCGGCGCCGGCTCCACCATTACCAAGGATACGCCGCCCCAGCAGTTGACGCTGTCTCGCGCACGCCAGACAACCATCGAGGGATGGCAGCGTCCGGTAAAAAAACCCAAGGCCGGTTAGTCGGTCCCAAAGCCGGGAACGGGGAAGCTGAACAGTCGGACATACAGCAATAAGGAATTCATCCCATGTGCGGAATAGTCGGTGCCATCGCCAGAACCAACATCGTGCCCACTCTGCTGGAAGGTTTGCGCCGCCTCGAATATCGCGGCTACGATTCCGCCGGCATCGCGCTCAATAACGGCCATCTGCAAAGGCTGCGCACAACCGGTCGCGTTGCGGAGCTCAGCAAGCTCGCGGATGAGCAGCATTTCAGCGGAGATGTGGGCATAGCCCATACCCGCTGGGCCACCCATGGCGCGCCCTCGGAACGCAATGCCCATCCCCACTTCTCGGGTGACCTGCCCAAGGTCGCGGTCGTGCACAACGGCATCATCGAGAATCATGAAACCCTGCGCCAGCATCTCCAGGCAAAAGGATTTGTCTTCACGTCGGACACCGATACCGAAGTCATCGCCCATCTGGTTTCATTTCACCTGATGGACAATCCCGACCTGTTCGATGCCGTATGCCGCGCCATTGGTGAACTGCGGGGCGCTTACGCCATTGCGGTCATGGAGGAGGCGCGGCCGGAACGCATCATCGTCTGCCGCAACGGTGCCCCATTGTTGCTGGGACTGGGTGACACCGGCAATTATGCCGCCTCGGATGCATCCGCCCTGCTGCAGGTCACTCGCCGCATGATCTATCTGGAGGATGGCGATGTAGCAGAGCTGCATCGCGACGGATATCGCATCGTCAACTGCTCGCAGGATGGGACCCGCCGGGAAGTCACGCGCAAGGTGCAGGAAAGCGAACTCACCAACGATGCCGTGGAAATGGGGCCCTACGACCACTTCATGCAGAAGGAAATATTTGAGCAGCCGGGGGTGGTCGCCAATACGCTGGAAATGGTGCTCAATGCCCAGTCCATTTCCCCGCGGCTGTTCGGGACCGAGGCGGAAAACATTTTCGGCCATGTCGGCAGCGTTCTCATCCTGGCCTGCGGCACCAGCTATCATGCCGGAGTGGTCGCTCGCTACTGGCTGGAAACGGTGGCGGGATTGCCCTGCAATGTCGAGATCGCCAGCGAATACCGCTACCGCAACCCGGCAGTCGGCCCCGATACCCTGGTGGTGGGAATCTCCCAATCCGGCGAAACGGCTGACACCCTGGCAGCCCTGAGCTATGCGAAATCGCTGGGGCACCGTTACAGTCTCGCCATCTGCAACGTAGCTGAAAGTGCATTGGTACGCCAGACCGACCTGCGTTTCCTGACACGCGCGGGGCCGGAAATCGGCGTGGCTTCCACCAAAGCATTCACGACCCAGCTTGCGTCGCTGATGCTGCTGACCATGACCCTGGCGAAAATGCGAAATAAGCTGACCGGCGAAGGCGAGCGCGAGATGATTGCCGCATTGCGGCATCTGCCGGTGGCGTTGCAGAACGCCCTGCGGGTCGAACCGCAGGTCAAGGACTGGGCCGCGCGTTTTGCCGACAAGCGCCACGCCCTGTTCCTCGGCCGCGGCATGCACTATCCCATTGCCTTGGAAGGGGCGCTCAAGCTCAAGGAAATTTCCTACATCCACGCGGAAGCCTACGCAGCGGGCGAACTGAAGCACGGCCCGCTCGCGCTGGTCGACAACGAAATGCCCGTGGTAGCCATTGCCCCCAACGATGCGCTTCTGGAGAAGCTCAAATCCAATCTGCAGGAAGTGCGCGCACGCGGCGGCGAACTCTATGTTTTTGCCGATGCCGATTCCCACATCCAGGAAAGCGAAGGCCT
>CAZYYR010000002.1:0-18269 GCA_964651465.1 uncultured Nitrosospira sp. | reverse complement strand
CCTACTCCCGAGGCAAATGCGAATGCCAGGACGATCATGCCGAAGGTGATGACTACGGTCATGTCCGTTACGTAACTGACTGCCCAGGCGCCAGTGATGCCAATGGCGATCCCCATTGCGCCGCCCAAGCCGCAGATGACCAGCGCTTCCAGCAAAAATTGCGTGAGAATGGCGCGACGGTTGGCGCCGACTGCCATGCGGATGCCGATCTCGCGGGTGCGCTCGGTCACGGAAACCAGCATGATATTCATGATGCCGATGCCGCCCACCAGCAACGATATGGAGGCGATGGCTCCGAGCATGATGGACATGACCTTGGCTGCCCCGGTGGCCACGGCGGCGAGCGCTGCAAGGTTGCGCACTGTGAAGTCGTTTTCCGCACCGTCGGCAATGCGATGGCGCTGCCTCAGCAGTTCGTTCATCTCGGACTCGGCTTCATCCATGGCTTCCGCCGAGTGTGCCTGCGCCATCAGGAAGCGGATGGTGCCGGGGAACTGGGTGCCGAAAATCTGGCGTTGTCCGGTGGTGATGGGAATGAAGACTGCGTCGTCCTGGTCGCGGCCGTCGAGGCTCTGCCCCTTGGGGGCGAGCACGCCCGCAATGACGAAAGGACTGTTCCCGAGGCGCACAGTTTTTCCGGTCGGGTCATCCTCGTCAAACAGGTTTTCCGCGGTCAGTTTTCCGAGGAGCGCGACGCGCGAGCCCGAGCGCACCTCCATCTCGGTGAACAACGCCCCGCTTTCCGTTCCCCAGTCGCGTATCGCAAAATAGTCGGGGGTGACGCCGGTCACCACAGTGCTCCAGTTGTTCGCACCATGATTCAGCTGGGCCGTGCCCGTTATGAGCGGTGCAGTTGCCTTGATCGAGGGCAGCTGCGCGATGGCATGCGCGTCGCCCATCGTCAGGGTTTGCGCGGATCCTGCACCTGAGCGCAATGCGCCGGAAGAGGTGGCGCCCGGCACCACGATGAGCAGGTTGCTGCCCATGGAGTCGATGGCCTGGTTCACGGTGGTCTGGGCCCCCTGGCCGACAGCCAGCATCAATACCACGGCCGCCACGCCGATGATCATGCCCAGCATGGTCAAACCGGTGCGGAGGCGATTGAGCCGCAGTGCCCGCAGGGCCTCGCCGATGATGGTCAGCAGGCTCATGCGTTCTCGTTCGCCATACTTCCGGGAATGCGGCCATCGTAGACCAGGCGGCCGTCCTGCAAGCGGATCAGGCGTCGGGTATAGGCGGCAATGTCGTCTTCATGTGTCACGAGCACAACGGTAATGCCCTGCTCACGATTGAGCTGCTCGAAGATAGCCATGATCTCGCGGCTGGTTTGTGTGTCCAGATTACCGGTGGGCTCATCCGCGAGAATGAGTTGCGGATCGTTGACCAGCGCCCGGCTGATGGCGACCCGCTGCTGCTGTCCACCGGAGAGCTGGGTCGGCTGATAGGCGGCAAATCTGCCCAGACCGGTCCGGTTCAGCAATTTCAGCGCGCGCCCGCGGCTTTCCGAACGGCTCATGCCGCTGTAGAGCAGTGGAATCGCCACGTTGTCGAGTGCGGACATGCGCTTGAGCAGATTGAACCCCTGGAACACGAAGCCGATGCTGCGATTGCGCACTCGCGCCAGCTCGTCACTGGAAAGTGAGCCGATCTCGCGGTTGTCCAGCCAGTAGCGCCCGCTGGTTGGCGTGTCCAGGCAACCGAGAATATTCATGAGTGTTGATTTTCCTGAACCGGAATGCCCCATGATCGCGACAAATTCGCCTTGGCCGATCGTAAGGTTCACATCGAACAATACCTGGCTGTTGACTTCTCCAGCGCCCCCCGTGCTTCTGGCTTCGCCGCCGAGGCGGTAGGATTTGCAGAGGTTTTCCGTCCGGATGAGCGGCCTGGCTGATTCAATGTTCGGGAGGGCGGCCATCAGAACATTCTGAACCTGAACTTGCCCGCGGACTGATTCTTGCCGGCAATCTCGCGAACGATCAGCCTGTCGCCTTCCTTGACATCTCCGCCAGCAATTTCGGTAAAGCTGTTGTCGGATATGCCGGGTCTGATATTGGCGGAAACGGATCGTTCATCTTGCAGGCGGTATACCGTGCGCTCTCCCGCCGGAGGGGAGGAAGGCTTGGCCGAACCGGCATCTTCGCCGGGCTGATAGCGCAGCGCGGCATTGGGTGCGCGCAGTACATCCTTTTTCTCGTTGATGGTGAAACGCACGTTGGCGGTCATGCCCGGCAGCAGCAACCCCTCATCGTTTGCCGCCCCTACGATCACGTTGTACGACACCACATTCTGCTGGATGGTGGGGTTCAGCCGAACCTGCTCCACCGTACCGGCGAATTCGCGTTCCTGGAAGGCATCCACCGTGAAGCGGACCATCTGGCCGAGGTGAAGCTGGCCGATGTCCGCTTCCGCCACGCTCGTGTCGATCTGCATCTGACGCAGATCCTTCGCGATCTGGAACAGGGTAGGGGTCTGGAAGCTGGCGGCCACTGTCTGCCCGATATCCACGTTGCGCGCGATCACGACGCCCGAAATGGGCGAGCGGATAACGCTGTAGTTGAGGTTGGTCCGGTCACGTGCAAGCTGCGCCTCGCTCACTGCAAGCTGGGCACGGGCCGCTTCCAGTTGCTGCTCGACTACGTCCAGGGCGTCTGGCGAAATGAATCCTTCTTCGATGAGGGTGCGGTTGCGCGCCATTTTGTTTTCCGCGAGCTTGAGGCCGACCCTGGCATTGGCGATGTTCGCTTCTGCCTGCCGCAACTGGGCCTGGAACAGCGACGGATCGAGTTCCACCAGTATCTGTCCTTCCCTGACCGGGTCGTTGAAGTCCGCACGCAGCCTGTAGACGGTGCCCGATACCTGCGTACCTACATTCACCAGCACCACCGGATTGAGCGTTCCATTGGCGCTGATGTTCTGGATGATGTCGCCCCGGTCCACGGCTTGTGTCTTGTATCGTTCCTGGTGGGACTCGGGTTGGAACTTCCAGTACCATAGTGCCGATGCAGCCATTAGCAGAAGGAGCAGGACAAGAAGGGAGTAGCGTAAAGAAAAAACCATGGAGGATGAAAGGCCTGCGCAGGGCAGGCAAAAGGCGAGATATTACCTGAGCGCGAGAGGTTGGCCCAGTGGAAGGCAATATTCCAGAACAGCACTTGCGGAGAATGACGGGAATCCGTTTAGACAACCCCTGGTTAATCCCGGCTGATTCGGCATTGATCGCATTGGACGAAGAACTGGGATACAGCCGGCTTCCTATTTATCCTTCTCCCGGCTGGCGGCCAGTTCGCGCAATTCCCTGAGGCGTGCTTCAACGCTCGACATTTCGTAGAAATCGCCGTCGCTGCTGGTCAGCGCTATTCTCAACTGCTCGATTGCGGCCTGGTAATCTCCCTCCCGCGAATACACTTCCGCCAGGGCGCGATGTTGTGACATTGCATCTCCCAGCGCCTCGTGGCTCCGCGCCTGCAACTTGTAGAGCCGTACATCGTTGGGCGTGAACCGCAGCTGATGGTCGACCAGTTCGAGCGCCTTGCTTGCCCGGTCACTGCGTAGCAACGCGTCGGCGTAGTCGTATATCAATGCGCGGTGCTGCGGGAAAAGCTGCAGCCCCGCTTCGTAAATACCGAGCGCTTCTTCCGTCTGCCCGGCGGCGAGCTTGACGCGTGCAGCGAGCGTTTCGATCATGGGGCTGGAGCGCGAAATCGTGCTTTCGACGCGAATGGATGAGCCAAGATGGTGGTTTTCCAGTGCCTCTCTCATCTCTTCCGCCTGCATGCTGTCATACAGGCGTGTCAGTTCCCTGTCGGCACGCTCATGGTTCCTGGCCCTCAAAAGCGCGTTGATGAGTCCGTATCGCTCCACCGCTTCATTGGCATACCGCTTTTCGCGCAATATGGAATCGAAATACTTTACCGCATCGGCCGGTTTGTCCAGCGACGCGCGCAGTTTGGCACGCACCAGCTGGAAATCCAGGCTATCGGGGACCTGCCTGTAAGGCAGGTCCTGTATTCGGTTCTCGACATCGGCGATACGCTCATACGTTATCGGATGGGTTCGCAGATACGAAGGTGCGCCGTTGTCGAGGAAGCGGGTAGCCCTTTGCATGCGTTCGAAAAAATCGGGCATCCCATGCGGATCGAAATCCGCTTTCACCAGAATGCTCAGGCCGATACGGTCCGCCTCTTTTTCGTGATCGCGGGTGAAATCCAGTTGCGACTGAATCTGCCGTGCCTGAGAGACAACGAGAACCGCCTGCCCTGCCTGGGGGTTGGTACGCGACGCCAGGATGGCCAGGGCCATTGCCGCCAGGGATGTCCACATGCTGTACTTCTGGCCGGAGATCATGCGCGCGAGGTGCTTCTGGGTCACATGCGCAATTTCGTGCGCCATGACGCCAGCGAGCTCGGATTCGGTTTGCGCTTCCAGTATGAGCCCGCTATTGAACCCCATGAATCCGCCGGGCAGGGCGAAGGCGTTGATGGTCGGGTCCTGCAGGGCGAAGAACTCGAATTCCTGGTCCGGATGTGCCTCGTCGGAGTTGAGGATCAGCCTGTGGCCGAGATTGGAGAGATAGCCGGCTATTTCGGGATCATCGAGATAAGTCCGATCGGCACGAATCTCGGCCATGATCTGCAGGCCGAGCTCCCGCTCCTGGCGAGGCGTGATGGTCGCCTGCGATACATCTCCCAGATCGGGCAAACCGGTTGCACGAACATTCAGCGCAAACAGCACCGCCGGGAAAAAAGCGATCAGCTGGCGTAAATTCATGTGGATAAGATAGCTGCTGGCAGTCGAAGTTCCGGCTGGGGAGGAGAGAAACCATGTGCCCCAACGATACAAGAGGAAACCAGTGCTTCAGCCAGCGCAAGAAAATCGGCAAGCTTCCGGATTCAGGAAAACCGCATACCTCATCCGCAGTTGGGCTGTGATTATCCGGCAATCCGGGCTGTCATCGAGTGTCAACAGGCTCTAGATCGCAGTCTGATCCGTCTCGCCTGTGCGGATTCTCACTATCTGTTCGATATTCGTGACAAAAATCTTGCCATCCCCGATTTTTCCGGTGCGGGCGGTACGGGTGATCGTCTCGACGACGCTCTCCACCAGTTTCTCCAGCACCACGATTTCGAGCTTTATCTTTGGCAGATAATCCACCACGTATTCCGCGCCGCGATACAGTTCCGTATGGCCTTTCTGCCTGCCAAAACCCTTGACCTCCGTGACTGTCAGCCCTGTTATTCCGATTTCATTGAGCGCCTCGCATACTTCGTCCAGCTTGAAGGGTTTGATGATGGCTTCGATTTTTTTCATTGAAAAGTCCCTGGCCGGAATATCCGTGACACCGCAAGTGCGGAAGGCATTGCTAAAAAGTTACATCAGGCGTATCCCGATTTCGACTTCTCATTCTGCGGGTGATCAATTCTACCAGTAACGCGCACTGTCAGGATCAGTTCAGGCAAGGGCACCAGGGGGGCTCACCGCGCGCAGGGCGCGTTCCAGCAGCAGATCGCGTTCGCGCGTGTTGCGCGTAAGGGAAGCCGCGTGTTTGAACTGGGCATGCGCTTCATTCAGGCGACCGAGTCTGGCAAGGAAGTCGCCACGTACGCTGGGCAGGAGATGATAGCGGGCGAGCGCGGGCTCATCCGTCAGCGCGTCCGCAGCCTCGAGACCTGCTGCCGGCCCGAATGCCATCCCGATGGCAACCGCACGGTTGAGCTCGATGACCGGCGAAGGTGAAATCTGTACAAGGGCGTCGTAAAGCGCGGCGATGCGGCCCCAGTCGGTTTCCGCTGCAGTGGTGGCGCAGGCATGGCAGGCGGCGATCGCCGCCTGGAGGGCATAGGGACCATATGCGCCGCCGAGTTCGTTTACGCGCTCGAGGGCGGCCAGTCCGCGGCGGATAAGCAGCCGATCCCAGCGTGAACGGTTCTGGTCGAGCAGCAGAACGGGCTCCCCCGACGGACCCAGCCGTGCGCGCATGCGCGATGCCTGTATCTCCATCAGCGCCAGCAGACCGTGCACTTCCGGTTCAGCTGGAGCAAGCCCGGCCAGGATACGGCCGAGCCGAAGCGCTTCATCGCAAAGTTCTGGCCGCGTCCAGTGATCTCCGGCCGTGGCGGCATAACCCTCGTTGAACAAAAGGTAAACGACTTCGAGTACGGAGGAAAGACGCCTGGCGAGTTCTGCAGGGCGAGGCGTCTCGAACGGTACGTGTGCTTCGGCGAGCGAGCGTTTTGCCCGGACAATGCGTTGCGCCACGGTTGGCTCGGGAACGAAGAACGCCCGCGCAATCTCTTCTGTCGTCAGACCGCCGATCAGCCGCAAGGTGAGGGCGACGCGTGCGTCGGTGGAAAGGATGGGATGACAGGCAATGAAAACGAGCCGCAGCAGATCATCACCCACCGCGTCGTCGATGGTGCTGCCCGGCTCGGGTGGTGCCGCATCCTGCAACTGTGCTTCGATTTCCCGCGCCAGTTCCTCTTCTTTGCGGGCATGCAGCATCTTGCGGCGGATTAGGTCGACGGCCCGATGCTTTGCCGTAGTCATGAGCCAGGCACCGGGCTTATCCGGCACACCCTGGACCGGCCACTGTTCCAGTGCGGCGACAAGGGCATCCTGCGCCAGTTCCTCCGCCAGCCCGACGTCACGAACGAGCCGTGCGAGTCCCGCAATAACCTTTGCGGACTCGATCCGCCAGATTACTTCGATCGTGCGATGAGTATCGGAAGTCACGCGATGCGATTCCGGCTGGCTGGTGCGCACATCCGTTCTGAAGATTACTCCGACTTATTCCGGCTTACTTCTTCCGCCGGTAGTGGGCAGTCATGAAACAATTCCATGTTCCGTCGTCGCCAAGCACATGCGATGTCAGCAGGCGATGATCGCTATCCTTGAGTTCGATCACATCCCTGTATTTCGCCAGCTTGCCTTCGGTGAAGCTGGGTCCCTCCGACTCCAGTGTCAGCACCTTCTGCTCCGCGTCCATCGAACCGTCATATAGCCATAGCCATGTCATCATCGACCCGACCCAGGTTCCCACATATCGTCCCCTGGCCGGGTCATAACCCAGCGTCATCATGGTTGTCGCGGTGCCGCCACCCGGCATTTCGCCGCGGCCTTCGCATACGACCCACAGGCCGCCGAGGGAGCGTACGGTTTCAGTGCCTTTGAACGCTTCCTCGGGTTTGCCGGGTTCGCATGCCGCCTTCGACTCGTGTGTCCATTCGCCCACAAGCTGATCCAGCCAGTGGTGTTCCTTTTGCGGTTCGGTATTCATCATTGCTTGCTCCTGATCGACGGGGCTGGAGCGCACTCTCACCCCTTTTTACATTGACAGACGAAGTCGGCGACCTCAAGCCGCCACGATAACCATCCACGATACGCCGAAGCGGTCGGCGACCATGCCGAAAAGGGGAGAAAAAAAAGTCTTCGCCAGCGGCATTTGCACTTGTCCGCCATCGCCAAGCGCTGCAAAAAGGCGCTCGGCCTCGGCTGCATCCGCTGCCGTGATCGACAATGAAAAACCCTGGAAACTCGCCTGTCCGGTACACATGCCATCCGAAGCCATCACTATGGTGTCGCCAATGCGAAAGCTGGCATGCAGGATCTTGTCCTCGGAATCGGGCGGCATCGGACCGCATCCCTCGGACTCGGGATTTTCCTTGAAACGCATAAGCATCGTTATTTCTGCACCGAGCTTGTCGCGATAGAACGTGACTGCTTCTTCACAGCGGCCATCGAAAAACAGGTAAGGTTGAACTTGCATGATATGTCTCCTTCATATTGATCTGGTTTCCGTCTATACGTGAGTCAGGCCGGCGCAAGCAAAACCGGCGAAAACTGGCGGTATGACCTGGCTCTACCCACACGTCGAATCGCGCGGCAGGAAATCGACACAGGCGCTGCCAATTTTTGCGCGGCGATGGCGTTGAAAGTGCGATCCATCGATAGATGCGTCGTCGTGCCCCGGTCAGCCATTCGCCGTGAAGCAGGGTCCCAGCTCTCGCACCTCGACAGTGGCCCATTCTACGGCGGGGCATTCGCTCGCAATGGCGATCGCCTGTTCCTTCGATTCGCAGTTCAGAAGGAAGAACCCACCCACCATTTCCTTGGATTCCGAAAATGGCCCGTCCAGCAATGTTCGCTTGCCGTCGCGCACCGTAACGCGAACGCCTTCTGCATCGGAGCGCAGGGATTCGCTTGCCGCCAGCAATCCTCGTTCCTTCAGGTCGCCGCCGAAGCGGAGCATGTTTTCATACAGCCGACGTCCTTCCTCTTCCGACCGGTTTTGTCTTTGCCCGGCCGGTTCGACGATCAACAGCATGTAACGCATGATCAGTCATCTCCTTGTGCTGCTTGCCCTTGTTTCCGTGCCTTGGTCAGTTTTTCGGCGGCAGTGCGCTGCCTTTCCTCCTGCGCCCTCAATTCGGGGGTGAACTCTGCGCCAAAGTCCTCTGCTTCGAAAACCGGACGAATCTCAACTTCGGTTTCCTCCTCATGAGGGTTGGGGCAGCGCTTGACCCATTCGATCGCTTCATCCATCGACCTGACCTGCCACAGCCAGAAGCCCGCAATCAGTTCCTTGGATTCGGTAAAGGGCCCATCGATGACAGTCCGCGCTCGCCCGGCAAACCGGACACGTGCGCCTTTCGAACTGGGATGAAGCCCTTCTCCTGCAAGCAGCATGCCCGCCTTTACCAGTTCTTCGTTGTATTTGCCCATCTCGGCAAGCAATTGCTCGCTGGGCATTACTCCCGCCTCCGAGGCCTCAGAGGCCTTGACGATTACCATGACTCGCATTTCGATCTCCTTTCAGTTATCAATTGTCCGTTTCGAGCGACTGATTCAAAGACCTTTCACAAGGGAACAACGATTTTTGAATCCTCTCTCTCCCATACGACGAACGGGATGAAACGAGATCGACATGCACGGGATCGATACTTCATCCAGCCATAGAATCATTCCTAGAACATATCCTGGTATCTGGAGGTGATCGGGTAGCGCCAGTCCTTGCCGAAGCCGCGCTGCGTGACGCGAATACCCGGCGGAGACTGGCGGCGCTTGTATTCGTTCAGGCGGATCAGTTGTACCACGCGCCGCACGTCGGCTTCGGCATAGCCCATGTCCAGAATTTCTTCCAGCGGGGCATCATGCTCAATGTAGGCTTCCAGGATAGCGTCGAGCACTTCATAAGGCGGCAGGCTATCCTGATCGGTCTGATCGGCGCGCAATTCTGCCGAGGGCGCACGGTTGAGCACGCGCTCGGGTATGACCCTTCCCAAGGAGTTCCGGTAGCGGCAAAGCCGGTAAACCATGGTCTTGGTGACATCCTTCAATACCGCCAGTCCCCCCGCCATGTCGCCGTACAGGGTACAGTAGCCCACCGCAGTTTCAGATTTGTTGCCGGTGGTGAGCACGATCGAACCATGTTTGTTGGACAGCGCCATCAATAACGTACCCCGTATGCGCGCCTGCAGGTTTTCCTCAGTCAGATCCGGACCCCCGCGGTGGGGCACTACCGAGAACTCCGCGGCAAGCGTTTCCCTGAACTCGTCGAATACGTTATCGATGGCCAGTTCGCTGTAGCGCACACCCAGTGTGCGCGCCATTTCCCGCGCGTCCAGCAGACTGATTTCAGAAGTGAAGCGCGATGGCATCATCACCGCCTTGACCTTTTCCGCACCCAGCGCATCCACTGCAATCGCCATCACGAGCGCCGAGTCGACGCCACCAGACAGTCCCAGCAATATGCCGGGAATACCGTTTTTTTCGATATAGTCGCGGAGCCCGAGGCACAGGGCCTCATAAACGCTCGCCTCCGGCATCCTTGAAGGGGCCATGTTCCCTGGCACGGGAACGCCGTTCTGCAATTCGATCAGATCCAGGGTTTCCGTGAATTCGTCGAACTGATGGGTCAGTTCACCCTTGCCGTTCATGACAAACGAGGCCCCGTCGAATATCAGTTCATCCTGCCCTCCCGTCAGATTGACATAGACCATGGGCAATCCTGTTTCACCGATGCGCAGACGTGCGATATCGTACCTCAGGGCCTGTTTGTTCATGTGGTAGGGAGAGGCGTTCAGCACCAGCAGGATATCTGCCCCCGCTTTTTTTGCCGCCGCAGCCGGTCCAGGCTGCCGGATATCCTCGCAGATATTGATGGCAATTCTCGTGGTTTCCAGTTCGAATATGCACGGCCCGGTACCGGGCTCGAAATAACGGCGCTCGTCGAACACCGAGTCGGTGGGAAGCACATTCTTGAGATAGGTCGCGGTGATTCTGCCCTCGCGGATGACGGACGCCGCGTTATAGAGCCTGCCGTCGATAAGATGCGGATGTCCTGCCAGCAGAGTCACCCCGCCGATTTCCCTTGCTAGATCTGAAAGGGCGTTCACGCACGCATGGCGAAAGCCGCTACGCAACAGCAGGTCCTCGGGCGGATAGCCCGACAGGGCCAGTTCGGGCGTGACAACCAGTTTTGCGCCCGCATTTTTTGCACGGCGGACGTAATCCAGGATTTTGCGGGCATTACCGCCAAGGTCGCCAACCGTACAATTGATCTGGGCAACGGCGATTTTCATGGAGGAGGCGATCGGGTGACGGATCAGGAGAAGGCTTGCACCGTTTCGGGTTGATAATCATATCAGAATGGGCCATTCTGCGTGGACGACCACCCGCACGATCATCGATGGCTACCCCGGAAATCAGGATCCTTCATTCTCTTGAGCCTATTCCCGCCTCTTCATGGAATGCGCTGGGCGGGGACGACCCTTTCCTCCGGCATGAATTCCTTGCCGCCCTGCATGAGACGGGATGTGCTTCACAAAGCACTGGCTGGCTGCCGCGGTTCATCACGTTATGGGAGGGAAGCGCCCTGTGCGGCGCCATGCCGCTCTATCTCAAGAGCCATTCCTACGGTGAATACGTGTTCGACTGGGCCTGGGCGAGCGCTTACCAGCGCCATGGCTATTCCTATTACCCCAAGCTGTTGAGCGCAGTACCGTTCAGTCCTGTTACCGGACAGCGTTTGCTGGCCCCGACCGCACCGCAGCGCGCCCTGCTCGTCTCCGCGGCTCTGGAATTGGCTCGGGAAGAGAACCTCAAGGCCATCGGGAGCCCGGTTTCATCCTTCCATTGTCTGTATCCACACGAGCGGGACGCTCGGGAAATGGAGGATGCGGGAATGATGCTGCGCCAGGGTATCCAGTTTCACTGGAAGAACCGGGGTTACGCAAGCTTCGACGATTTTCTGGCGGAAATGAGCCACGCCAAACGCAAGAAAATCCGCCAGGAAAGGCGCAAAGTGCAGGCGGCCGGCATCCGCTTCGAATGGCTGTCGGGTCGTGACGCGCGCATGGAGCACTGGCGTTTTTTCATCGAGTGTTACAACAGGACCTATGACGAGCACCGTTCCATGCCTTATCTCAATCTGGAATTCTTCATCCGGCTGGGCAGTACCATGCCGGATAACGTACTGCTGGTCCTTGCGCTACGCGACGGGAGGCCAATTGCCGCTGCGCTCAATCTTCATAACGCGCACACGCTCTACGGACGCTATTGGGGCAGCACGGAGTTTATTCCGGGACTCCATTTTGAGACCTGCTACTATCAGGCCATCGAATTCTGTATTGCGCATGGTATCGGGGTGTTCGAAGGAGGCGCCCAGGGAGAACACAAGCTTGCTCGCGGCTTCCTGCCTGTCCGCACCTGGTCGGCGCACTGGCTGGCGCATGCGGAGTTCGCCGCCGCCATCGGTACTCACGTCGCGCGCGAGGCAGAGGAAATCGGGCGCTATTTCGATCAGCTGAACGATAGTTCGCCGTTCAGGGCAGAGGCTGAGAAATAACCGATACACTATTTGCATCCGTGCTCCTTTAGCCGCAAAATTCCGCCAGAAGATATTTGCTAGAATCCAGGACATCAGTCCATGAAATATTGCAGCGATTGTGGCATGCAGGTGGAACTGCGTATTCCGGAAGGCGACATGCTGCCGCGCTATGTCTGTTCCGCATGCGGCGTCGTTCATTATCAGAACCCCAAGATCGTAGTGGGCTGCATACCCGAATGGGAAGGCAGGATACTGTTGTGCCGGCGGGCCATCGAGCCGCGGCACGGCTTGTGGACCGTGCCTTCGGGGTTCATGGAGAATGCCGAGACCCTTGTCCAGGGGGCAGAGCGTGAAACGCTGGAAGAAGCCAACGCCCGAGTGGAAATGCGTGAACTCTACTCCATTTACAATCTGCCTCATGTCAATCAGGTTCATGTCCTGTTTCGGGCACGCCTGCTGGATCTCGACTTCAAGCCGGGCATCGAAAGCCTGGATGTCCAACTATTTCACGAGGCTGAAATCCCCTGGGATACGCTGGCTTTCCGTGTCATTCGCGAACCGCTGGCGCGATACTTCGAGGAACGGCGCCAGGGCAGCCTGGGTTTTCACATGGGGACCATAGACGAGATCCGCAAATAGCGGTGCTATACCGCCCGCAACGAGTCCACGATATTGAGGCGAGCTGCCTTTGCAGCCGGGAGGAACCCCCCGATCACGCCCATCATCAACGCGAACGCGAGCGACTTGGCGATGATTTCCAGGTTCAGGGTGAAACTGAATGCCAGTTCGGAAAAGGACTGCCAGTTCATCGTGGAAATGGTGAAGAGCTGCATGAACGAGGCCATCACCAGGCCTGCCACGCCGCCCGCTGCGCCGAGCATCAATGATTCCGCCAGAAAAGCGGAAAGGATATTGTTGCGGCGGAATCCCAGTGCGCGCAGGGTGCCGATTTCCGTGGTCCGGTTCGCGACCGAGGCATACATGGTGATCATGGCGCCGATAATGGCCCCGACCGAAAAGATGATCGACAGTATCATCCCGAGGTAACGAATGAAGTTTGCCAGCAGCTGGGACTGCTCGGCATAGAAAACACTCTCCTGCTTGGCTTCGACAGTCAGGCGCGGATCTTTTTCTATTCGGGTCTTGAAGGACGGAAAGGCCGGAGAATCGTTCAGCTTCAATATCACGGAAGAATAGACGTTTCTGCGGAATGCCTGCATGAGTTGATCCGCATCGCCCCATATTTCCGAGTCGAACCCGGTTTTTCCCGCATCAATCACACCCACGACAGTCCACTCGCGCTGCCCGAAGCGCAACGTCTCACCAACACCCGCTCCTGCATACCGTTCAGCCACACTCTTGCCCGCCAGGATTTCCGTTGAGCCGGGTCGGAACATGCGTCCTTCTGCGATACGGACCTGCGGGCGCAGTTCCAGTCCATTCTGCCCGATGCCGCGTATAAGGACATTCGATGCCTTGTCGGACCCGCGCTTGATGAGGGAGATCAATACGATGGTTTCCCGCGAAGCCAGCCGCGTGCCATCCATCCCGAATGCGACTTCAGGCTGGTTTTCCACGACTGCCGCCTGGTAGCGGTCGATCAGGCTTTGAACTTCAGTCCCGGCGGAACGGCGCGTGACCACCACGTTGTCCGGCGAGCCGGTTTCCACCAGGGTTTGCCTGAGCCCTTCTTCCAGCATCTGCACTGTCGCGAACACGAACACCACCAGCGCCATGCCGGCGGCAGTAAGCGCTGTGGTCAATTTCCGGGCCGCAAGATTGCGCAAGGTGTAGGAGAGAGGAATCGCCATGTCGGCTAACCTATGCTGCGCAATCCTTCTACGATCGACACGCGGGCGGCGCGCAGGGCAGGCAGCATGGCGGCCGCAAAGCCGACTGCCATGGCAGCGGCGGCCTGCATGTAGACCGTTTCGAACGAGACGCCGAATACCGGGAACAGCGTACCGACCTGCCTGCTGAACCGGTCTGCGACCGGGAAGGTCAGCAGGATGCCGATGAGGGCGCCTGCGCCTGCAATGGCCAGCGATTCGCCATAGATCAAAGCGGTAAGGAAGCGCGGCCCGAACCCCAGCGCTTTCAGCGTAGCATATTCCCGCGTACGTTCGCGGGCGGTCATCGCCATGGTATTGGCCATGACCGCGAGGATGATGATGATGACCACAAATGACACAATGCGGATTGCGACCACGATCGCTTCCGTCATCGAGACGAAGCCAAGCTGGAACGCCTTTTCCGTTTCGGTCAGGGTTTCAGCCAGCGAATTGCTGAACATCGCATCCACCTCGTTCGATATTTCCGCAGCCCTCCCGGGATCGGCGATTTCGATCACATATACCCCGACATAATCCGTGCGCTTGACAATGCCTTTCTTTATCGTCTCGTTGAGGTAATCCCAGTGAAAGAACAGTTGCGACGTATCGGTCCCGGTTTTTGCTCCGTCGTATATGGCGCGCACGGTAAAGCTCCATGCGCCGGGATAGATCGTGCCGCGCAGCGGAACCGTATCCCCCACCTTGAAGCCGTACGTGCTGGCGAGCTTGCGGCCGATGATACAGCCCTTGCGATCGAGACGGAATGCTCTCATTTCATCCGGAGGGATCAGATATTCCGGATACAGATCGAAATAGGTTTTCGCATCCACCGCGAACTGGGGAAAAAAGTTTTTCTCACTGATGTAGACTCCCCCGAACCAGGTTGCGTGGCTGATGGCTTTTACACCCTCAATCGTACGAATGCGTTCCTGATAGCTGATCGGTAGTGGAAACACCAGCGAAATGGAGCTGCGTGTCACAAGGCGGGTGGAGGATGCGCCTTCCGCGCCTGCATACCACGCATCGACCACCGTGCGCAGCAGGCCGAAGGCAAGGATGGCCACGACCAGTCCCAGCACGGTGAGTCCGGTGCGCAGCTTGTGCCGCAGGGTGTTTCTCAGGATCAGTTTCAGGAAATGCATCGATATGCAGCGCCATCAAATCGGCGAGTGGCGATGAGGGAAAGCCGTGGGGGCATTACGCAAGGAGGCGTGACTCTTCGGACTATTGCCCCGCGATTGCCTCCAGCTCGCCCTTTTCCAGGTGGCGCACAGAGTGCGCCGACTTTGCGGCGTGCGGGTCGTGTGTCACCATGATGATGGTTTTTCCCATTTCGCTGTTCAGACGCTCCAGCATGGCAAGAATGTCGTCCGCGGATGCACGGTCAAGATCACCGGTCGGTTCGTCGGCGACCAGCAGGACCGGATCGGTGATGAAGGCCCGTGCGATCGCCACGCGCTGCTGCTGGCCGCCGGATAATTCGGATGGATAATGCTCCATGCGGTCCGTCAGTCCTACCATCGACAAAGCCAGCTTCACTCGTTCCTCTCTTTGCCGGCGTGAAAGCCGCGTCAGCAGCAACGGCAATTCCACATTCTCATATGCTGTCAGCACCGGCATGAGATTATAAAACTGAAATATGAAGCCTACATTGGCAGCCCGCCAGTCCGCCAGTTCCGCCTCCGAAAGCGCAGCGATGTCCACGCCGTTGACTTTGAGCGAGCCGCTGTCGGGTTTGTCTATGCCTGCGACAAGATTAAGCAGCGTGCTTTTGCCGGAGCCGGAAGGGCCCATTAGCGCGATGAAATCGCCCGGCATGATATCGAAAGAAATACCGGTCAGGACGGGCACGCGCTGTTCGCCTCGCCGGTATGATTTGGAGAGCTGCCTGATCTCGACAAGGGGGCTGCCGCGATTTTCCATGATCCCTTTTATTTGGCGGCGGTTTTGACCTTGTCGCCATGGTCGAGCCTGTCACCAGGCCGCAATATGATCTTATCCCCCGGCCGGGGACCAGTTGGAACTTCGATCATGTCACCTATTGTCGCACCGGTTTCGACAGGTATTTCTACCGCTTCATCCTCCTTCACCACAAAAACCACGCTTTTGCCATTACGCTGAACGATGGCCTCCGGAGGGACGACGGTACGGGCCATGCGCTGGTCGGCCGGCATTTCACGTTGGAGAAAAGCCACCTTGGCGCTCATCTCCGGCAATACCTGCGAATCGCGGTCGATAAACCTGATCTTCACCACGACGGTGGCCTTTGCGCGGTCCACGGTCGGGACGATGCTCTCCACCACACCGCGCAGGCGCAGGTCCGGCAGCGCGTCGAGCTGGATCTCGCAAGGCTGCCCGAGTTTCACCTTGGACAGGTTCGACTCGGACACATCGGCTTCCACCTCCAGCGTGTCCATATCGGCCATGCTGACAACTGCTCCCTTGGCGTCGAGCGCGGATGAAAAAGGAGTAATGACATCGCCGATGTTGGCGCTTTTGGTCAGCACCACTCCATCGAACGGCGCACGGATCAATGTCTGTTCCACTGCTATCTGTGCGGCGCGATAGTTTGCCTCGGCGACGCCGATGGCGGCTCTATAACCATGCACAGCGGCCTGGGCCTTGCGGTAGCGCGCGGTGACGATATCATAGGCGGAGGGCGAGATGAAGCCTTGGGAGAGGAGGTTCCCGTTGCGTTCGAATGCGGCTTCGGCATCGAGCAGTTCTGCCTGTGCCTGCTCGAGGTTTGCCTTTGCAACTTTGATATTGGCAGCCGCCTGCTCCATCGTGGCGGTGACATCCGCATTCTCCAGCCGCGCGATGATTTCATTTTCCGTTACTCTGCTCCCTTCCGTCACCCCAAGCCATTCGACCCGGCCGGTTGCCTTGGAGGCTACGGCCGCCTTACGTTGTGCGACAACATAACCGGTGGCATTGAGCAACGTGAACGATTGTGATGGATATGCGGCGGAGACCGTAGTGGTCTCGACTTCCACTGCCGTGCCGCTGCGAAAGTATAAAACGGTACTGAGCAGCGGAAGGGCCACGATTGCGGACATCACTGCAAGGCGGGGGCGTTTCTTACGAATCGCGGAGGCGGTATCGCCCCGGTCTATTTTAAGTCTGGAAAGGTCTTCGTTGGCCACAGCAATATCTTAGTTGATCGATGCTGGATTATGAAGCGAAAGCGGCACAAGGGCTAGGAAAGCGCTGAACAATCCTATCTGAGCGCGTTGCTTGCATCGTAGTCCCAGCTACGGCCTGCGTCGCGCACCTCTTCGCGGATTTCCCTGGAACGGGAAAGCGGATTTACTGCCCGTGCAGGAGCCTGGGGATCAGTCGAGCGATACCAATCTCGACCGTGCTGACGGCGGGTTCTCGGCAAAATACCGTTTGATGCCGGCAACGATGGCTTCGGCCAGCTTGTCCTGGTAGGCGGGATCTTTGAGTTTCTTTTCTTCTTCCGGATTGCTGATGAATGCGGTCTCAACCAGGATTGAAGGGATATCCGGAGATTTGAGAACGGCGAATCCGGCCTGCTCCACCTCGTTCTTGTGCAAATGGTTGATATGGCCGATTTTGGTGAGAACCGCTTTGCCGAGCTTGAGGCTGTCGTTGATTGTCGCAGTCTGCGACAGATCGAGCAGGGTTTGCTTCAGATAAGGATCCTTGACATTCAGATTGACCCCGCCGACCATATCCGCATCATTTTCCCTTTTGGCCAGCCAGCGCGCCGCAGCGGATGTGGCCCCCCGCTCGGAAAGCGCAAAAACGGAAGAACCTCTTGCATGGGGTTTGATGAAAGCGTCGGCGTGGATCGAAACGAACAGATCGGCATTCAACTGGCGCGCCTTTACCAGTCGCTTCGGCAGGGAAATGAAATAATCGCCATCCCGCGTGAGTGCTGCACGCATGTTGGGTTCGCGGTCTATTCTGGCTTTTAGTTTTTTTGCGATCGAAAGCGTGATGTGTTTCTCATGGGTTCCAGCCCGGCTTGTTGCGCCCGGGTCTTCGCCACCATGCCCGGGATCGATCGCCACCGTTACGAGGCGTATCATTTCCGGCTTTTCCTTTTCGGGGACGTCAGCGGCAGGGCGGGGAAGGGCCTGGACTTTTTCCCTTGGATCGTTGCCGGAGTCGACATCCGGCTGTAACATAACCGTGGCATTGTCGTCCAGCAACGCCATCAGCGGATCGGGCGGTATGAGGGGATAAATATCCAGCACGAGCCGATGGCCATAATCACCGACGGGTTTGAGGGTGAAAACTTGAGGCAGGACCTCGGTTTTGAGATCCAGTACGAGACGCAGTACCCCCGGTTTGAAGCGGCCGATGCGGACGGTCCGAATGTAAGGGTCAGCCGCATCGACCTTGCCTGACAATTCCTTAAGTTGCGGCGTCAGCCTGACCCGCTCCAGGTCAATCACCACCCGGTCGGGGTTTTTTATGGTGCTGACAGAATACTGGATGGGGAGGGTGGATTCCAGAGTAAGGCGCGTGTATTCGGCTGCGGGCCAGACTCGTACGGCACTGATTCTGGTGTCGGTACCGGCGAAACTGCAAAGCGGCAAAAGCAGGCATGCAGCCGTGGAGAGAGATGCTGTCGCTAT
>CAZYYR010000001.1:31417-38698 GCA_964651465.1 uncultured Nitrosospira sp. | reverse complement strand
CGCCAGACAAAAAAACCGGACAGCAGCGGTTCTCCGGGCGGACGCGGGCGGCGGGCCATGACGTCGCCTTCCGCCGGCTCGAAAGCAAGGGCCAGCCCGAGGGTGCTGGAGGTGACCATGTTGATCCACAGGACCTGCGCGGGGGTGAGCGGCAACGCCAGCTCGAACAGGATTGCGGCGATCACGACCAGGGCTTCACCGCCGTTGGTGGGCAGCATGAAGAGAATGAATTTTTTTATGTTGTCATAGACGGCACGGCCCTCACGTACAGCGACGGCGATGGTGGCGAAATTGTCATCGGCCAGCACCATGTCGGAAGCTTCCTTGGCGGCCTCGGTGCCTTTCATGCCCATCGCCACGCCGACGTTGGCCTTCTTGAGGGCCGGTGCGTCATTGACGCCATCTCCGGTCATGGCCACCACCTGGCCATTGTCCTGTAACGCCTGCACGAGCCGCAGCTTGTGCTCAGGGTTGGCGCGAGCAAAGATGTCCATCTCCTGAACGGCCCGACGCAGTTCCACATTGGCCATGATCGAAATTTCGGCACCGGTGACCACGCCCTTCCCGGTACCGATAGCGAGCTGTGCGCCGATGGCCCGCGCGGTTTCCGCGTGATCGCCGGTGATCATTTTCACGCGTATGCCGGCCCGGTGGCAGTCGAGCGTTGCCTGGATCGCCTCTTCGCGCGGAGGATCGACAATGCCGGCCAGCGCAAGCAGGGTAAAGCCTTGTTCCACGTCTTTGAAACTCAGGGTCTCACGGGCGGGGGCGGCGCGCTTGCACGCGAGCGCGAGCGTGCGCAGGCCCTGGGCAGCCGTTTCGGTGGACATTGCGCGCCAGTAATCCCCATCGATCGGGCGGGCAGCGTCATGCTGCAGCTCATGCGAGCAAAAATCGAGGACGCGCTCCGGCGCGCCTTTCATGAATATCCACGGCTCACCGTCTACATTGCTGTGACAGGTCGCCATGAACCGATGCTCCGATTCGAACGGAATCGAATCGAGGCGGGGCCAGGCCGTTTCCGCCACATCCATCGTGAAGCCGGCTTTTCCTCCCAGCACCAGCAACGCCCCTTCGGTAGGATCGCCTTCGATCCGCCACAATCCATCTTCCTCGCGCAGGGATGCGTCGTTGCACAGCACGCCAGCGCGAATCGCCATTTTAAGGGCAGGGTAGCGATCCAGGTCGATGATCCGCCCATCCACGCTGAAATCCCCTACCGGAGCGTAACCCACTCCGCCAATATCGAATACATGTCCGGAACAGACGATGCGCTGCACTGTCATTTCATTGCGGGTGAGCGTGCCGGTCTTGTCCGAGCAGATGACTGTGACCGAGCCCAGCGTCTCGACAGCCGGCAGGCGGCGAACGATGGCATTGCGTCGTGCCATGCGCTGCACTCCGAGAGCAAGGGTGACAGTCATGATCGCAGGCAGGCCTTCCGGAATGGCCGAGGCGACCAATGCCACGGCCATCATGAACATCTCTTCCGCCGGGTGTCCCCGCCACAACACACCGAGCAGGAATGTTGCGGCTGCCATGCCGATGATCGCGATGGCCAGCATGCGGCCGAACTGGTCGATCTGCCGAAGCAGCGGCGTGGTCAGGCTCTGGATGCTGGAGAGCATCTCGTTGATCCTGCCCAGCTCGGTCGCAGCACCGGTCGCGACCACGATGCCGCTGGCCTGTCCATGCACAACCAGCGTGCCGGAATAGGCCATTCCGTGGCGATCCCCGAGCGCGGCATCGGGAGCGGAAATTTCGATGCTTTTCTCGACCGGCACCGATTCCCCGGTGAGCGCGGCTTCTTCCGCGCGCAGCTCCTTCACCCGGAACAGGCGCAGATCTGCCGGCACGCGATCTCCCGGGGCAAGCAGAACGAGATCGCCTGGAACAAGGGTGCTGGCCTCGATCTCATGGTGCCTGCCATCGCGCACGACCATGGCATGCGGGGAGAGCATGGCGCGGATGGCATCCAGGGCAGCTTCCGCTTTCCCTTCCTGGATGAATCCGATAATGGCGTTGATCACCACGGCGGCGAGCAGCACACCGGTATCGACCCATTGGCCGAGGACCGCTGTCACAACCGCCGCAGCCATCATCACGTACAGCAGTATGTTGTGGAACTGCATCAACAGGCGCAGCAAGGGACCTCGCCGCTTCGGCGGCGCCAGCCTGTTGGGTCCGTGGCGGGCAAGACGGCGGCGCGCTTCCGCTTCGCTCAGGCCGCTCGTGCCGGTATCCAGCCGTGCCTCGACCTCCTCGGCGCTGAGCGCATGCCACTGTTCAACAGGCTCAGGCTCTGCCTTGGGGGCGGCGGAACGATTTATCATGGACATGCGCTCCGGTTCATTTCATGTCGAATAATGGACGACCTGAAAACAACCTGCTAAGGATCGCTATGCCGATACACAGCGATTCACGAGTATTCGCAGATCAAAAGGCTGGTGCGCAAGAAGGCGCTTCAACGCCTGCCGTCGTACCACACCGGCAGTTGTTTCCTGTCCTGCAGCGCCTTTCTCGGATTGAGCATGACGCGCAGGATCTGGCCGGCGATCTCAGCCGCAGAGTAGAGCTGTATCTTTCGGGGGGAAGATTCCAGCGGATGATCGGTCAGGATATCAAATCCGAGGCCGCGCGGGCGACCCCATTTTTTCAGCTTCCGGCTTAACGTGACTTCATCGGCGGCATAGAGTTCCTCATCAAAACCACCCACCTCGCGAAATGCGTCGCCCCGGCATACGACCAGCGCCCCCGCTGCCCAACGGAACCGGACCGATACAATTGTCCACAGCCTCAATATCCAGTCTGCCCACCAGGGCAAGCCATGCATTTTTATCGCACTGCCACATCCCACATGCCTGCCTTTTTCGATCAGTTGCAGGATATCGCACAGCAGGCCCGGGTTCAGGATACTGTCGGCATCCACGAACAGCAGCCATTCGCCCTTCGCCGCCGCCGCACCCGCGTTGCGTGCGCGCCCGATCTGGTTGACAGGCTCGAATACGACCTGGGCACCTCCCTCCCGTGCCAGTTCGGCGGTGCTGTCGGTGGAATTATTGTCGACGACAATGATTTCCGCCGACAGGCCGGGTCTGCCATTCGCGGCGAGCGCATCATGAACGGATTGGAGGCATGGCCCGATGAGACGCTCCTCGTTGAAAGCGGGAATGATGATCGAAAGCAGCATGACAGGAATGAATGCAAGGTTTTGATGGAAACCTGTATTCTAAGGTATCCCTGACCAGGGAGGCAGGGGAGGCAGGGGAAGCCGAACAGCAACCCCGGCACACCTCGAAGCTGAAGCGGTGCCCTCATCCATACTTGCCGCTTCATCCACGATATCTAATGAAATACATTAATATTAAATTATAAGATATTATTTTTATTGATAATTTTTAAATAAAATGCCACGAAATGATCGCGATGGTACGAAAACCGAAGGGCAGGGGGGCCGATTTTCGATTCTCTCGTCGAGCCTGATTGCTGGCGAAGATGCGAGCATGCAATGACGCCATGACCTGTACAGGCAATGTCTGAGATCGATACAACCTTTGCGTTTCTCGGCGTTTCGCTTCTGCTGGCCTTTGCGCCTGGGCCGGATAACCTCTTCGTACTGGTTCACTCGGCTACACATGGCCGCAGGGCAGGGATGCTGGTAGTGCTGGGCCTGTGCACGGGCCTGGTCGTTCATACAACGATCGTTGCTTCCGGCCTCGCGGTAGTGCTTGCCGCGTCCGCGACTGCGCTGATCGTACTCAAATTCATTGGCTCCGCCTACCTCGCATTTCTTGCCTGGCAGGCTTTTCATGCGCCCGCAGCAAATGCGCCAGCACCCGACGCCCGCCTGGTCGAGCCTTTCCACATGTACGTGCGGGGTATCGCCATGAATCTCGCCAACCCCAAGGTGATCCTGTTCTTTCTGGCATTTCTTCCCCAGTTCGTGCAGCCCGGTCTCGGCCCGGTCGCGCTCCAGCTGTCCTGGTTCGGTTTCATGTTCATACTGGCTACGCTCGTTGCATTCGGCACCATCGCCACGCTGGCAGGGACCATCGGCCAGAAATTCCTTCGATCCGAAGGCAACCAGCGCATTCTCAATCGCGCAGCCGCAATCGTATTAGCCGGACTGGCAATACATCTCGCGTTGTTTACAGCTTGATCGTGTTGTTTATATTTTCCGCCACGATTCAGCAAGACGGAAACGCGCACGTCGGCATTTACATTAAAATATCTGCATTGAAACCCGGTACAACCGATGCCGGGAACAAGCAGCAATCATTACCGGAGGATATATGGAAGACCTGGGGATTATTCCGTGGCTGGTCGCCGCCACTATTTTTTTCGTCATACCATTCTGGCGAATCTTCGATCGCGTCGGCTTCAAGCCCACATTCGCGTTCGTCGCGCTCATTCCGGGCGGTGTGCTCATATTGCTGTGGGTGGCTGCGTTTGCGAAGTGGCCGGTGCTGGCGGAAGAAAAGAAGGAGACCTGACACTGGTGGAAACATCTTTCTTTTGTTTCCCATCAGTCAATTTAACATAATATACATTATACGCAAATCAAAGAAGGAAAGAATGGCCAAGCTGCGGTCAGCTCCTGGGGCAAATTCGAAGCTGCCAGCGGCAGGAACCGATCAGCTTATCGCGAGTTCGACACATGGTATTTTCATGTTTTTTCCTCTGTTAAGGAAAACCGAAAAATAAAATTCATATCTATGTGTGTCTGCGCACAGAGTTTTCGCCTCGTTTAAAGGAGAATGATTTCCAGGCATTCGCTTTTTTCTCCCTCTTGTAGCGGATGTCATTGGGCCCGGCACAGGCCGACTACTCCTTGCCGGGCCTCTTTTCTCGTATCACCGCATTACACTTACCCCGCTGCCACCGCGACATTCGCCAGTTACCGGCTTCCCAGGTCCTGAACCCAAGTCCATCAGCCCAGAACCGATCAGAAATCAGAATAACCACGAATAAACCTGATTCGCTACGGGTTTTTTTTCTTAAAGCACCATTCTATAATCCCCAGAACTTCATTTACCGGGGGAGCGGAAATGAGACTGATCGTTCTGACTGTACTTTTTGCGTGGACTTTCAACGCCCAGGCGGCGGACCCGCCCCTGATATTCCAGCAGCCCGATCCGCAAGCCAGGTTTCAGGAGGCGCAGGTCCATGTAAAAGAACTGATGGACGCGGGCCGCTACAAGGAAGCGTCCGAGTTCATGCCCGAATACCAGAAGCTGTCCTGCGAGGCATCGGAGCAGAAAGCTGGACGAAGCATAGAAGAAGGTGCGGCCATCTGCGCACAGAAACACCATGGCGGTATGGGTACCGCCGGGATGCTGCAGCAGCGCGGCCAGTCCGTGGCCGAACCGGAGCCTTCCAACATGATCGCTCCCGGCATTCTCGTAAAGGAACGCCATGTGCCGGGCTCTCCGACGCTTCTGGATGGTTCGGCGCCATCGCTTTTCATGTTCGATCCCCGGACCGATCCAGGATCGGGAACATCCAGTCGGCGGGAAGACGCCAAGATCGACCCCTGGACGGGAAAACCCTGAGCAGTCGAGGCGCGCAGGATAAGAGCAATGGACGGATTTTAGCGATACCAGGCCATGACGGAAATCCTGTCGTATCGCGGGCTCCATGATGTTTATAACGCCCGCCCCTGCTCGGCCTTGCAATCAGGGCCACAACTTCACGCGATGGTTTGTCGGATACTTGGCGAGCCGGCTCTCATTACGCCCGTCAAAATGGGAGTCCCCGTTTTCTATTGGAACACCGTGGATTGAAGTGTATGATTCCCGGCTGGCAATTCTGAAGGCATCGGAGGTCAATTTTGAAATTATCTCGTCTGGCAATCATACTTTCCATCGGGCTCGGACTGCTGGGCCCCGTCCATGCACTGGCCGAAAAAAATGGCGCCAGTGCAGCGGCCAGCCAGGGAGCGGGAATGCCCGCCAACGAAGGAAAGGTCCTGTCGACACTCGACGCGCCCGGCTACACTTACATGGAACTGGCAAATACCGAGAAGCGTTTCTGGGTTGCCGCGCCGACCATGCGCGTCAAGGTTGGCGATCGCGTGCGCTTCGACCAGAGCCTCGTCATGAAGAACTTCAACAGCAAAACGCACAATCGCACATTCGATCAGATCATTTTTGCCAACTCGGCGACGGTAATCAATTAGAAACAGGTTCAAGAAGGTGTTATAGTTTGCTGATATATAAATAAATTCATTTTTTTACCCTTCCCGCTCTTCGTAGAGGTTTGGCTGCAGCTTTCTCGTCGATATTTCCGGGCTCCGGTTCGACAAACCCCACGAAGAGCTTGCTTTTCAGTTTCTTCAGTTCATCCCGGTATTCCGCTGCCTTTTCGAATTCCAGGTTCTTTGCGGCAGCGAGCATCTGCTTTTCCAGCAGCTTGATTTCCTTAGCCAGCTGCCCTTCGTTCATCGAATCATAGCGAGCCTGTGTCTGCGCGGCCTTGAGCTGCTGCTGGGCAGCCTCCAGGCTGTAGACCCCGTCGATCAGATCTTTCACCCGCTTGTGCACGCTTCGCGGCGTGATGCCGTGCACCTGGTTGAACTCGGTCTGCCTGTTGCGGCGGCGTTCGGTCTCATCCATGGCCAGACGCATGGAACGGGTGATACGGTCTGCATACAGCAGCGCCGTGCCGTTGATGTGCCGCGCCGCCCGTCCTATCGTCTGGATCAGGGAGCGCTCCGAACGGAGGAAGCCTTCTTTGTCCGCATCCAGTATCGCGACCAGCGAAACTTCCGGCATATCCAGCCCTTCGCGCAGCAGGTTGATACCTACCAGCACGTCGAACTTGCCCAGCCGCAGGTCGCGCACGATTTCCACTCTCTCTACCGTATCGATGTCGGAGTGAAGGTAGCGCACCTTGATGCCATGATCCGAAAAATAGTCGGTCAGGTCCTCGGCCATGCGCTTGGTCAGTGTGGTGACCAGGACCCGTTCGTCCTTGGCAGTGCGCAGGTTGACTTCCGACATCAGATCGTCCACCTGGGTACTCGCCGGGCGGACCTCGATCTGCGGATCCACAAGGCCGGTCGGCCGCACCACCTGCTCCACCACCTGTCCACTGTGCACGCGCTCGAACTCCGCAGGCGTTGCTGAAACAAACACGGTCTGCGGCATGATCTTTCTGAACTCGTCGAAGCGCAGCGGACGGTTATCCAGTGCCGAGGGCAGGCGAAAACCGTAGTCCACCAGGTTTTCCTTGCGCGAGCGATCGCCCTTGTACATGCCGCCGACCTGGGGAACGGTGACA
>CAZYYR010000001.1:3567-31407 GCA_964651465.1 uncultured Nitrosospira sp. | reverse complement strand
CGTCGATGATCATCAGGGTGCTGGGCGGCAGATAATCCATCAAGGTCGGTGGCGGCTCGCCCGGTTTCTTGCCGGACAGATGCCGCGAATAGTTCTCGATACCCTTGCAGAAGCCCAGTTGGTCCAGCATTTCCAGGTCGAAGCGGGTGCGCTGTTCGATGCGCTGCAATTCCACCAGTTTGTTATTCTGGTGAAAAAAATCCTTCCGCTCCCTCAGCTCGGCCTTGATGGTTTCGATCGCCCGCAAGGTCGTGCTGCGGGGAGTCACATAATGGCTGGACGGATAGACCGTATAACGCGATACCTTTTTCACCGTGTGCCCGGTGAGCGGGTCGAACAGCACCATGCTTTCCACCTCGTCGTCGAACAAGGACACGCGTATGGCGGTCTCGGAGCTTTCCGCGGGGAAAATATCGAGTACGTCTCCCCTTACCCGGAACGTGCCGCGCGCGAATTCGAACTCGTTGCGCTCGTACTGCATCTCCGCCAGCCGCTGTATGGCCTGGCGCTGGCTGATTTTTTCGTGCTCGCGCAGATGCAGGATCATGCCATGGTAATCCACCGGATCGCCGATCCCGTAAATGCACGATACGGTGGCGACGATGATCGCGTCGTCGCGCTCCAGCAGCGACTTGGTCGCAGACAGGCGCATCTGCTCGATATGCTCGTTGATGGCGGAATCCTTTTCGATGAAAAGGTCGCGCGAAGGGACATACGCTTCCGGCTGGTAGTAGTCGTAGTACGAGACGAAGTATTCAACTGCGTTTTCGGGGAAAAACTCACGCATTTCAGCGTAGAGCTGTGCCGCAAGCGTCTTGTTGGGGGCCATGACGATCGCGGGACGGCCCAGCCGGGCAATCACATTCGCCATGGTGTAGGTCTTGCCGGAGCCGGTCACCCCCAGCAGCGTCTGGAAGGCCAGGCCATCCTCGATACCCTCCATCAGCCGGTCGATCGCCTCCGGCTGATCTCCCGCGGGCGCAAACAGCTGATGCAGCCTGTAGGGGCTATTGGGGAAGGTAATGATCACAGGTATAATCCTGATCTGTCTGTCATTTGATCACTTTCCGGTTCTGCTCCATGAAGCGGGTCAACTTTCCCGGCAATTGGCCGTTAAGCTCCAGCATATGCGCACCTGCCGGACCAGGCGATTTCGCCGTCCGGGTATTTTCACCCCCATCTTGCCAGCCGATTTTACCATGCGGACAAAACCCGCATCCGTGTAAGGATATACGATCTTGAAACTCTCAAAGCGCGTCCAGGCAATCAAGCCCTCCCCTACTCTGGCGGTCACCGCGCGTGCGGCCCGGCTCAAGGCGGAAGGCAAGGACATCATCGGGCTGGGGGCGGGCGAGCCGGATTTCGATACGCCCCAGCATATCAAGGATGCGGCAATCTCCGCCATCACCCGGGGGTTCACCAAGTATACGGCGGTGGGCGGCACGCCCGGGCTCAAGAACGCCGTCATTGCCAAATTCCAGCGGGAGAATGGCCTGGAATACACCTCCGGCCAGATCCTGGTGTCGAGCGGGGGCAAACAGAGCTTTTTCAACCTGGTGCTGGCCACCATCGATCCCGGCGACGAAGTCATCATCCCGGCGCCCTTCTGGGTTTCCTACCCCGATATCGTGCTGATTGCGGAAGGCCGTCCGGTCATCGTCGAAGCGGGTATCGAGCAGGGGTTCAAGATCACCGCGGCGCAACTGGAGCAGGCCATCACCTCCCGCACCCGGATGTTCGTGATCAACAGCCCCAGCAATCCGTCCGGAGGCGTTTACACGCGGGATGAGCTTGCCGCCCTGGGCGAGGTGCTGCTCAGGCATCCGCAGGTGCTGATCGCAACCGATGACATGTATGAACATGTCCTGCTTTCCGGCGGCAAATTCGTCAATATCGTCAATGCCTGCCCCGACCTGTATCCGCGCACCATGGTCCTGAACGGCGTTTCCAAGGCCTATGCCATGACGGGCTGGCGTATCGGCTATTGCGGCGGCCCTGCTGCCATCATCACCGCCATGGAAAACATCCAGTCCCAGAGCACCTCCAATCCCGCCTCCATTTCCCAGGCTGCCGCTGAAGCCGCGCTGAACGGGGACCAGGCGTGCATCGGGCCCATGGTAGCCGCGTTCCGCGAACGCAACCGTTTCGTCACCGATGCGCTCAACGCCATTCCGGGTGTGCGGTGCCTGCTGTCCGACGGCGCGTTCTATGCTTTCGCCGATGTGCGCGAGGCGATAGAGCGGCTGCATGCGCGCGGGATGACCCAGGACCGCTCCGATATCGCTTTCAGCGAGTACCTGCTGGAGCATGGCGGGGTTGCCGTCGTGCCCGGTTCCGCCTTCGGCAGCGAAGGCTATGTCCGGCTTTCCTTTGCAACATCCATGGCCAACCTGGAAAACGCGCTCGCGCGCATCGCAAAGGTGCTGGGCTAGGACCTCAGCGCGGCGCCGGCGCCGACTCCTCGGGCATGTGCACGAGTTCCGGGTATTTTTCCAGTGCGCGCCGCCGATCATATTTCAGCAGATCCTTTGCGGCCTCTCTGAATGCCTGCTGGCTATCGGTCTGCGGTTCTGCCTGCGGTTCGGTCTGTGGCGATACGGCCACAGCGTTCGTTACCGCCACCCGTGGCGGGGAAGGAATATCGGCGCGAGGCTGGGCAAGGGGCTGCGGCAGTATCTGCGACACACTGTGGATTCCCAGTTCCCTCCTGCGCGCAACCTCATCGTTGTAATCCGGCGTGCCGGCGAATTTCTCCGAAATGAGCTGGAGGATGGAAGTGTGATCCATCGCCCCCTTGAACACCGTACCGGGCGGTATCCACGGCGATGCGACGAGCGCGGGAACGCGCGGCCCGGTACTGGAAAACGCAGTCTGATACAACGAACCGGCAGGCACCGCTGCGGCAATCGGCAGTGGCGGGACATGGTCGAAAAAACCGCCGTGCTCATCGTGCGTTGCGATCAGCAGAGTCTGGCTCCATTTCGTGCTGTCACGCGTCAGCAGGCTGTATATGTCCCGCAGGAAGAGCTCCCCGGGACCGATGGGCGTTGGGGGATGGTTGTCGTTCGGCACCCAGCCGAAGTGAACCGGAGAATCGCTGTACTCCGGCTCGATGAAAATCACGCTGGGCATCTCCTTTACGGATTCGGATTCGAAATCCGCCGGGAAATGCCTGAAACTGCGGAAATCGGGTCCAAGCACTTCCTCATGGAAACGATCGAACAGCGTGAAGAACGAGATCCCGCAGTGATAGACGCGCCAGCTGATCCCGCGCGCGTTCAGCCACTCGAATATGAAGCTGCCCTTTTTCGTCGGGATGAGGCGGGGCTTGGTGCTGTCGATCAGGCTGTAGCCGCTGCAGGCCATGGAGCGATTCGGCTGTGTATCCGTCGGAAGCGATGCGAACCAGTGATCGCATACAGCATATTGTGTCGCGAGAAAATTCGACATGGGAACATCCGATGGCGCAAGGAAGCCCATCGGCGGCGGATCGCTTACCCGGCTGCCGGTAGACTGGAAGTAGGCATCGACGAACCCGCTCATGGTGAAACGCGTTCCCGCCTTTGCCAGCTGGGTCTCCACGCGCGCTCTGCTATGGGGCAGATCGTGCAGCAGGGGCCCATCCTTCAATTCGAACGGCTGGTAGCCCTGGCCGTTCAGGAAATTCGTATAGTCCAGGTTCGACTCGGGATCCGTCAGGCCCTCCACATCCCTCCGTCCTCCGAATTCCCCGAAACGGGCGGTGCTGAGATGTCCGAGAACATGATCGAACGACCGGTTCTCCAGCATGACGATGACGATGGTCTGGAACTGATCAAGGAGCGCCATCTGGTCCCTCCCCGCAGCTCATCTGCGTTCTGATGGTCAGCCGTCCCCGCACTGCATCCAGGGCCCCGTCGCAGTTTTCGCCGTCCCCAACCGGTGCCCGCAGAGTCCAGGCACCTGCCACGGGCATATCCTTGAACCGGTCGGTCGCACTGTTGGGAAAAATCTCCACCTCCCTGCCCCCCTTGTTCACGAGCAAAGCACGCCGGTAGCCATTCTCCACCGATACGGCCCGAACCCGCGCTGATATGTCTTCCGGAGCGAGAGTGAAGGAAGTCGAAACGAATGCCGGGCTCCCCCCGCATTCGGCAATTCCTCCCAGCAACCTCTCGCTCTGGCCGGGGATCACCTCCACGTCCCATTCGCGCTGGGCATCCCGGAGCAGGCCCGGAACCTTGAGCACGAAGCGCGTGCTTTCCTTTGGCGTGAAGGATCTGGTACCTTCCGCGGAACCGGCGCCTTCACCCTGCGTGGAAGGAACAGTGGTCAGGACGACATCGCCCGAAGCTTTCCAGTCGATATTTACCTTTTCGCCAGGACACATCGTGCCGGGGCTGACGTTGAAAGACCTGATCTGGGCACACCCTGCAATGACAGGCGTGGCCACCAGCATCGCCAGAACCAGCAACATGTTGCTCCGCCCCCCCGTCTGGAACGATGACAGGTCCAGATGCCAGGCTGCATCGGGATCAGGGGCTGCAATCCGGGTCCCCGCTTCGCTTTGCATGATATTTTTCACCTCAGCTCCAGTACCCCGGGGGCACCATGTAGAGCCCCGTATCCCATTTCCATTCCCGGATCGGGTTTTCGGTCATCGCATCCTTGTCGTCAGGCTGGGCGGTCCAGTGAAAGTCGCATACGCTGCCCTTGTACCCTACGAACGTGTGAATACCGCCATTCGCCACCCCGACGAAGAACGGCACATTTTCCAGTTTTTCCAGCTCAGCTTCCGTATCCCTGTCAGGCTCGATGTCGCGATAACCGGTGATGACGTCGTCGCAGCGCACACCATTGGATCCCTGTATCGGCGATTTCCACACCCGGGCGCCCGCCTTCGCCATGTTGAGCGCGCCCAGTTTCTCGCGTTCGCCGGCGGCGGCAAGATCATCCGCCGTACGGGGAGAATAAAAAACAGCGGTCCAGCCATCCTTTTGCAGTTCCTCGCACAGCACGGTTCCCCGCAGGTCCGCCTCCTTCACCCTCATGTTTATCTCGGCGAAACGAGCGCCGTTGCCTCCCTTCTCATAGGCTGCCTTTACATTCTCAATTACCCAGCCGATACAGGAGCTTTCGCGCAAGCGGGCGGACTTCCCTGACGAATTTTCCATGATCACGGACCCCGGCTCGATCGCCTCCATGCGCCAGTTGCCCATGCTCATCGCATCCAGCTGTGTCTGCAGCATCGCCCGATCGCCTCTCAGGATGGCCTCGCGGAAAGGGGAGTGGTCCCCGTAATAGAGTCCGATGCCGGTATCGTCGATGGCGGTTCTGTGGGCATCGGTGTTCTCCCGGATGCTTCTCTCCCCGAATTCCGCCACTCTCTTCCAGTTTACCGTGCTGTCCGTCCGGCCTGCCCCGGATTGTCCCGTTCGCGCGAACAGCCATTGGGCAATGGACAAAGCCGGTGCGTCGGATATCGTATTGACATTGCCATCGCGGTCGTAGCTGTCGATGGCCTCCCATAGCCTTTCGAGATTATGGGCGGATCCATCGATGACCGGACCGCCTGCTATATCACTCAGGTTCAAGTCCGGATGCGCGCTGCGCAACTCGACGATATCGATGGGCTTTCCCTTCAGGCGATTGATGAAAGTGGCATGGTCGAGCGAGGGCATCTCTGTTCTCCCGGTTACGATAAGGCAGGAAAGATGAAGTCAGGACGATTATTTATAGACCATATCCCCCCTCGAATGCAAAATCGCGCGTGCTTTCGCAAATTCCGCTCATCCTAAACTGTACACCTGCCCGTAATGATGAGCCCCGGTCCGCGCATGCCTGTCGGCAATCCGCCGTATTGATTCTTCATACAGGGAAAAATTCGCCATCTCCCCCTTGCTCCTGCCTCCATTCGCCAAGGCTTCGAGCACTGCCTGGGCACCAAGCTGGCCTGACTCGACCGCGAGCTCCATGCCCATTCCGCTGAGCGGATCCGGAGCATAAGCGGCATCCCCCACCGCGAGCCATCCGTTTCCCGCGACGCTCGCATATGCAACAGCACCTGCGTTGCGGCCAGTCAGCGGCCCTTCGTCCGGGGCGGCGTGCCGCAGCAGCGGGCCGAGCAGCCGGGTCCGCTGCAATTCCTGCATGAAGAATGGCTTCAATGGTATGCCGCGGCGCCTGAGAGCATCACGCTCGATGCAAAGCCCGGCGAAATACCGGTCTGGTGTCGCCGGCAGGGCGTACCACCAGCCGCCAGCCACCGCTTCTATATAGAGCGCCGGAGCGACGCAGGTGTCCTGCACATGCAGCGATGTCATCAGGGCAATCCGCGAGGTTTCGCCCATGTCGAAGAGGCAGGGCCGATCGAAAAACCGATTTGCCGCGCGCCCGGTTGCCAGCACAACGTAGTGCGCACCGAGCAGCAAGGTTTCGCTCGCGCCCGTGGGCAGACGCATTGTAAGCCGCCAGACTTCGTCATTGCGTGTCACCGCTTCGACCTTTGCGCCTTCGATAAGGGAAACGCCTGCTTCGCATGCAAGCCGACGGAACGCCCCATCCAGGGCTGGACGATTCACGGCCACTCCCGCGCCCCATGGACTGAACATGGCGTCGAACGTCAACGGCGCGGTTGTGCCCCATAGCGAGATTGTTTGCTGGATCTCTACGCCGTGCATCCTTTCGCGGAAAAAATCCGGGGAATACCGTTCGATGAGATGCCGGGCATGCCCGGACACGAGTTCGATACCGGAAACCGCATAGCCGCCCCAGTGCACGAGGGTGACGCGGGCGCCGCCATGGGCGAGCGCGAGCGCACAGATCGAGCCGGCGGGACCGCCGCCGACGACTGCTACATCAGCAGTATCTGTCCCCGTGCCCATTGCCGTTCATTTCACGCGGAAAAGCTACGCTCATTTTCCGCAACCCTGGGTTCCAGCGAATACGCTGGCGAGTATATGTATGCTGATGCGCCAGTGCGAAATTCAACGGGTTCAACCGGGGTATTTAAGCTTCGTCCGGTTGATGAACGGCTCCAGCAACGGAAAATCCTTCTCGCCCGGCAGAAAAACCTTGCAGCTGTGCTCCTTGTCCGCATGGCTTACCTTGAGGGTTGCGTATACGCCCTTGTCCGCCGGGCGCGTGATCGGAATCTGCAGCGTACCAGGGCTCAACCGGTACCCTTCGGGCAGGATCCTGCGCGCTTCGGCGTCCTTGAATTTCGAAATGCCGCCCCTGGTCAGGAAGGAGTATGTCACTTCCGGCTGCACCTCGGGCTGCCCCGCTCCCTTTGTCCAGCTGACATTCAGAAAAGCTTCTTCACTATCGGAAGCATGGGGCGATGCCCAGCATGCAAGCCCCTCCCGCTTGCGCATGCACGCGGTCCAGTCCTCCGCGGATTTTGCAAGTGATGCATTGTCTTTCGCAACCTTCTGCATGAAAAATTCCGCAGCCTGAGAGGAAGGCACTTCGGTCTGGTGCGCACAGTAGCCGCTTTTCCATTGCATGAACCGTTCTTCGCTGACGCGGGGAGCGGGGGCTGCCCCTGCCTGCCCCTCCTCCGCCTCCTGCTCGAAATCATCGAGATTGATGAGGCCATATGTCAGTCCCATCGAGCTGTCGGCGGATTGCGCACGCTTTATGACGCCGTTGGCTTTTGAAAAATCCAGGGAACACAGTTCCGCGTAGAGCGCCCGGTCTCTTTGCGCAGCGGCGATCCGCGGGTATTCGCCATAAAAGCGGTAGGCGAGAATGGAATGACACGCATCGGCGGCAAGCACGCCGCCCGACAGCACCGACCAGATGAGCGAAGCGGCCACAGTGCAGCTTATCTCAACGATTCGACTTTTCATGAAGGCTCTCCCCAATTGTTGCGCATAGTATATAGGATGTGTGATTACGGGAATAAACAGGTATCGTCGCCGAAGTGGATGCATTTTGGCGGGATTACAGTCCGCGGCGCCGCAAAAATAACGTCAGATATGCTTGCATCTGTTAGCAGGCACACAGACAGTCGAGCCATGCATGCTCAACCATATCGGACGCGGATGCCATGAATTTTCTGATCGGAGAATCGGAAGCGACAAAAGTAGTCCGGCAAGTGTATATTTCCTCACAGCCAGGGCATCGGATTTTTCATTCGATGACTCAATATTTCCTTTACCCAGCCGTTATGACATGAGTCTCCGCACCTGGCTTATCGTCTTGCTCTACGCTGCCTTTTCAATCCTGTGGATTGCAATTGCGGATTACCTGATTTCGCTGACCCTCGAAGATCCGGCTCTGCGCCACCGTGCCTATCTGGCAAAAGATCTGATACTGATTGCTGTCAGCAGCATGTTGTTCTACATGCTGCTGAAACTGGAACGCGACAGCAGTGCCGCAACCCTGCCGTATGCGGATTCCGGCCTCGGCCGCTTCCGCCTGAACCGGCTGATGCTGATGTTCTTTTCGCTGGCGATGATCGTGCCGCTGGTGGGAATCGGCATCGTCAGGGTATACAGTCCCGAAGTGGAGCGCGACGCCTATGCCGACTTGCAGACTACCGTGGATCTGAAGGCCGAGCAGATCGAACTCTGGCTGGAGGAGCGAAACGGCGATGCCGTGGCACTGGCCGAGAGCCAGGCGTTGATCGAACGGGTAAAGAGCCTGGCGCACGACAGGGACAAAATCCTGGCCCAAAGCATCCACAGCCGGCTTGAGGCCATACGCCAGGCTTACAGTTATGAGTCCGTGCTGCTGCTCGATGCCCGGAGCGAACCGCTGCTGGTATTGGGCGAACAGGATCAGTTGCCTCCCGTCACTCGGGCGTTGCTCTCCACCGCCTCGCGGACTCGCCGTATACAGAGCACTGATTTTTTCCTTGATGAGCATGGCAAGCCGCGGCTGGATATCGTGGTTGCCCTGGTTCCCAATGGGCTCGGTGAAGAGCCCGTGGCACTGCTGGTACTGCGCGCCAATCTGGAACGGTTTCTGCTTCCGCTCGTCGAAAAATGGCCGGGCAACAGCCCAAGCGCTGAAATCCTGCTGGTACGCGCCCATGACAGCACTGTCAGCTACCTCAACAGCTGGCGCCATGCACAGGACATGGCGTCGGCGCAACGTTCAATCGTTGCAGAGGAAAATCAGCCCGCACTGATCGCATCGCTGGCGGAGCAGAACGGCACCGCCCATGGCATCGATTACCGCGGCGAACCTGTTCTTTCCTCATTTCGCGCCATTACCGGAACTGCCTGGCACCTGTATGCGAAAATAGATCAGCGCGAGGTGTTCATGCAGTTGTGGACCCTCGTATTCTGGATAAGCGTGGTGATACTGATCGCCATCGCCGCGGTAAGTGTCGTGCTTCTACAATTATGGCGTCAGCAGCAGCGTGCCCACCAGCTTGCGCTGATCGTCCGCACCGCGGAGCAGGATCGCCTCCTCAAGTATTTCTATGAATTGCCATTCATCGGCATGGCGATCACCTCACCGGATACAAAACGCTGGCTGCGGTTCAATGACCAGTTGTGCCAGATGCTCGGCTACTCCCATGAGGAACTTGCCGGGAAGACCTGGACCGAACTGACCCACCTGGCGGATGTCGACAAGGATATTGCCGAGCTCCATCGGGTTATGCGCGGCGAGGCCGAAGGCTACGCCATGAACAAGCGCTTCATCCGCAAGGATGGCTCGATCGTGCTTGCCAATCTCGATATCAAATGCGTGCGTGCGAATGATGGCAAAGTGGATTACTTTGTTGCCATGATCCGTGACATTACCGAGCAGGAAGAGGGCAAGCGCGAAGTGCTGGCGACCCAACGGCAGCTTCAGGCCACTCTGGATGCCCTGCCCGACCTGCTCTTCGAACTCGACCTGGAGGGGTGCTGCCACGCCTATCATTCGGCCCGCACGGATCTGCCTGCCGCACGCATCGAAAATCCCGTCGGCAAGAAAGTCGGTGAAGTCATGCTCCCGGACGCTGCCGAAATCATTCTGTCGGCGTTGACGGAAGCAAGGGAAAAAGGCCTGTCGGTCGGGAAGCAGGTGGAACTCAAGCTCCCCGGAGAAGGCGGCCGCCTGTGGTTCGAGCTTTCCGTTTCACGCAAACAGCTCGATTCAGGACTGGAGCCGCGCTTCATTGTCCTCGCCCGCGATATCACTGATCGCAAGGCAGCCGAGCAGCATATCCTGAATCTCGCGCACTATGACAGCCTGACCGGCCTCCCCAACCGGGCGTTGCTGGCGGATCGCATGAAGGTCGCCATCAGTCGCGCCGCGCGTGATTCAGCACGCCTGGCCGTCCTCTTCGCGGATCTCGATCGTTTCAAGGCAATCAACGACACGCTCGGCCACGATGTCGGCGATCGCCTGCTGCAAGCCGCTGCGGAGCGCATGCAGAACTCGGTGCGTGGAGTCGATACCGTCAGCCGGGTGGGAGGCGATGAATTCGTCGTGCTCCTGAGCGAGATCGATACGGCTGAAGATGCCGCAAGAGTAGCGGAAAAGCTCATTGCCGCCCTGTCGCAGCCGTATCATATCGGCGAGCATGAATTGCTTCTGACCGCAAGCATCGGCATCTGTCTCTATCCCGATAACGGCTCCGAACCCGGCATCCTGTTGCGTAATGCGGATGCATCCATGTATTCCGCCAAGGAAAGCGGGCGCAACCGCTACCAGTTCTATTCCGAGGACCTGACGGCGCGTGCAATCGAGCGGCTCAGCCTCGAACGCGACCTCCGCGGCGCAGTCGACCGCGGGGAAATGTTTCTCGTGTATCAGCCGCAGATCGAATTTGGATCAGGCCGGATCATCGGCGCCGAGGTATTGATGCGCTGGCAGCACCCCGTGCGCGGACTCATTACGCCGATGCGGTTCATACCCGTTGCCGAAGATACCGGACTGATCCTTGGAATGGGCGAATGGGCGCTGCGCGAAGCCTGCCGCCAGGGTCGGCTGTGGCGCGACCAGGGTTGGACGGACATATGCATCTCGGTCAATGTTTCCGCGGTGCAGTTCCGCCAGACCGATTTCCTGGAGCTCATCAGACGCATACTCGATGACTCGGGGTTCTCCCCTGAAAACCTGGAACTCGAACTCACCGAGAGTGTGCTGCTGCAGGGCATCGAACCCGCCCTGCAAAAATTCCGGGAGCTCAATTCCCTTGGGGTGAAAGTCGCGATCGATGATTTCGGCACGGGTTATTCGAGCTTTTCCTGCTTGCGGCAATTTACCGTCGATCGTCTGAAGATAGACCAATCATTCGTTCGCGACCTGCCGGGCGATCCGGATGCGGAGGCTATAGCGGCTGCCATCGTGGCAATGGGATTGCGCCTCGGCCTGCGTATCATCGCCGAAGGCGTGGAGACCGAAGCGCAGGCCCAATTCCTGCAAAGCGTCCTTTGCGAGGAAGGCCAGGGCTACCTGTATGGCTGGCCCATGACGGCTCCAGAATTTGCCGCATGGGCCGCAAAGTGGCAGGAAAGATAAGCTTCCGTAAAACCGGAATACACCCTCGCTACCGGCGGTCCCAAGGAGCGGACCGGAGCATGCGGGAGCGTGGACTCCAGCGTTCAGTCAGTCCGCGTCTTCCGTTCCTCTGATTTTTCTTTCGTGATCGGATTCTGAACAGTGTAGCCCTCCTCCTTCATCTTGTAGCCACCGTACGCCCCTGCCCCGCCGGCCGCGAGTAGCCAGCAGCCCGACAGCCCCGGCGTCATGACGAGGACTATACCCACATAGAGCCATGTCCGCACTTTCTTCATAGGATCTCCCTAAAAGTTTTTTACAAAAGGAATCAGCCTGACACGCTGCCCGCAATCCTCATTACGATCTGGTTGGGGCATTCACCTACGATGTGGGTAAAGTATACTGCGAATGGACCGTAAAAAATTCGATAATTGATGTGTTCGTGCCCCGGGCATCGGTCTCGGGGCATCGGAATCCGCAGCAGGAAATCCACCATGGAGCTATCATAATCAGACCGTTGCGACGCCTTGTCCGCCGGTCGCGTGCGAGAAGTGTTGACTGGGGAACCTTATATGAAATGGCAGGGCCATCGCCGAAGCGACAATATTGAAGACCGCCGCAGTTCCGGCAGATCGGGATTCGGTCTGGGCGGCGGCAGGCTCAGCATCGGGGCAGTCGTGATCGCCCTCATTGGGGGACTGTTGTTCGGCGTCGATCCGCTGACCATGCTGAGCATGATGACCAGCGGCGGTACCGGCACGATGCAGGAACAGGTTTCTTCATCGCCTCCTCCTCCGGGCGATGCCCAGGCCGTCTTCGTTTCGACCGTGCTGGCCGATACAGAGGATGTCTGGACGAAGTTGCTGAGACAGGAAAACCGTCCTTACCTGCCGCCGCGGCTGGTACTGTTCCGTGGAGCCACCCCGACCGCCTGCGGCCTCGGCAGTGCCGCCATGGGGCCCTTTTACTGCCCTGGGGACCAGCGTATCTACATCGACCTCGACTTCTTCGACACGATGTCGCAGCAGCTGGGCGCAGCGGGAGACTTCGCGCAGGCATACGTGATCTCGCACGAAGTCGGCCATCATGTCCAGAACCTGCTTGGCACTATGGAAAAGGCAAACCGTACGCGCAGCGGCCTTCCCCCGGCAGAAGCGAATGCGCTGTCGGTCGGTGTCGAATTGCAGGCCGACTGTTTTGCCGGCGTCTGGGCATATCATTCCCAGCGCTCCAAGGGATGGCTGGAGCATGGCGATATCGAGGAGGCACTGAATGCGGCGGCACAGATCGGCGATGATGCGCTTCAGCGGAGAACCCAGGGTACCGTCGTGCCTGAAAGCTTCACACATGGCACCAGCGCCCAGCGCATCGGCTGGTTCACGCGTGGACTGCAAACGGGAAGCATGGCGCAATGCGATGCACAGGAATCAAACCAACCTTGAACTTGTCGAAGGAATGCAGGGGAACTTATGAAAGTATGTGAACTCAAGGATGAATTGCTCGATTACTGGGTAGCAAAAGCGGAAGGCGTGGAAGACGTGCACGTCGTGGACGGGCACTGTGTCGCCGGCCACACCCGCTGGGAACCATCGATGGAGTGGGCGCAGGGCGGCCCCATCATAGAAAGGGAGGGAATCAACCTGAGCCATAGCCTCGAGCCCGGTGCCGAACATTGCACGGCTTATATGCGATCCGGCAGGAACCGGCAGAGAGGCCTCACGCCCCTCGTCGCTGCGATGCGCTGTTATGTCGATTACAAATTCGGTGAGGAAGTCGCCGATTGACTTTGCAGCCCGTAAAAAACCGCGGGAAACGGGATCCCAGCCCCCGGCCCATATCCCCCCATCCACTATACGAATAACGGAAAGACATGGCCAGAATCAACCTGATGGAACAGCCGCGCGGAATGCCGGCAGTCCGCGCCCTGGCTGCGCAGGCATTGTCGCGCGCGGCCGGTGCGCCGCTCGTTCACGGCAACAGCATCCGCATCCTGAAGGATGCGGGCGAGAACTATCCGGCATGGCTCGACGCGATCCATTCCGCCAGAAACACCATCTATTTCGAAAACTACATCATTCGGAATGATGAGATCGGTCATCGGTTTGCCGACGCGCTGATCGCAAAAGCCCGCGAGGGGATACGTGTAAAGCTGCTGTACGACTGGCTGGGCGGCCTCACCGAAACGTCCGGCCATTTCTGGCAGCGCCTGCGCGAAGGCGGCGTCGAGGTGCGCTGCTTCAATCCCCTGCGTTTCGACAGTCCCCTGGACTGGCTGAGCCGGCTTCATCGCAAATCCCTGAGCGTGGATGACCGTATCGCCTTTGTCAGCGGGCTCTGCGTCGGACAGATGTGGGAAGGATATCCCGACCGGGGTGTTCCCCCATGGCGGGATACGGGTGTGGAAATTCGCGGTCCCGTCGTGGCCGATGTCATTCAGTCTTTTGCCCGTGCATGGGCGGAGACCGGTCCCGAAATACCTCCCGATGAATTGCCGACCCGCGACTCGATTTCCGTCGCGGGCACGATCGACATGCGGGTGCTGGGTGACGTGGCCGCCACCGCGGCCTTGTACCGGCTCGAACAATTGATTACTGTGCTGGCGAAAAAAACGCTCTGGCTCACCGACGCCTATTATGTCGGCACCATCAGCTATGTACAGGCACTGCGGGGCGCGGCGATGGACGGGGTGGACGTCCGGCTTCTGGTTCCAGGATCGAGCGGCGATCTCCAGTTTCTGCGACCGTTTTCGCGCACCGGTTATCGTCCCCTGCTGGAAGCGGGGGTCCGCGTATTTGAATGGAATGGATCCATGCTGCATGCCAAAACGGCTGTTGCCGATGGCCGCTGGGGACGCGTCGGATCGAGCAACCTCAATATGGCCAGCTGGCTCAATAACTGGGAACTGGATGTGGCAGTCGAAAACACGGACTTTGCGCAGGAAATGGAACAGATGTACCTGGAGGATCTGGAAAATGCCACGGAAATCGTGCTGAGCGCGAAGAACCGGGTGCGTCCCGTCACTCCGCCTGTAGCAGCACCGGCGTTGCGCCGGAACGGTGTCCGGCACAGGCCGGGCAGTGCCAGCCGCCTGACGGCCGGCGCGATCCGCGTCGGCAATACGGTCGGAGCAGCCATCACCAGCCGGATCGAGCTCGGCGCGGCAGAGGCAAAAGTCATGGTGCTTGGCGGCGCTACCCTGCTGGGCCTGACGGTCCTGGCACTCCTTGAACCCCTGCTGATGGTGGTTCCTTTTTCGCTCATTGCCGGCTGGATCGGCATCTCCCTGCTGATCAAGGCCTATCGGTTGCACAGGGATGGAAATAGCGGCGGAGCAGCCCGCACCGCCCCGGGTTTGCCGCACGATGCACGCAATGGCGTTGCTGGCCGGGACTTCGCTGCCGAGCCGAAACCGGCGAACAGCACCCCGGAGGCCCAGGAGGAAAAGGTGGTGGAAATTCCTCCACCGGCACGCGAAGCTGACCAGCCCCGTCGGAGGCCGCGCAATGCATCGGGCAAGCGCTGAACAGTTTCTCAGCGCACGGCGTATTATCGACGCGCGAGCCTCAGGCGATGTCTTCTCACCATCTCGTTCGCCAGTTCCTGAAACTGCACCCGCGCCTCGCGCTTCATGAACAGATTCGTCACAGTTACCGGAACCCAGTTTCCAGGTACGAAAACCGCATGGTAGACAACGCGGGTGTGACCGCCTTCCGGTGACAGCCAGGTCGTCTCTTCCATCCTGCGCATGTGGCCGCTGATCAGGCGTTCATGAATCGTGCTATGAGGAACCAGCGTCACCTCGCGGACCGAATCGTGTGAAAAAGTCAGAGGACCATACTTAGTCACTGCTTTCTGTGCCACCTGAAGAACATTCCCGGCTCTGCCGGTGACTTTGCTGGATCGAATGCCGGAATTGAAGCGGGGGAGATTGTCGAAATCTGTCAGTACCTCCCACGCCTGCTCGGGAATCACCGGAACAACGAAATCGGCATCCACGATGATCTGTCCGCCGTCATTCCGCACATCGACCGAAACAGGAGGATCCTGCCGTTCGAAAACCTCTCCCGCCGATGCTGAAACTGGTGTTTTGATGCCATGCGACTGTTTCTCGTCCTCCGCCAGAGTGGAACCGGCGAGAAACAGGCTTGACAGCATCGCGAGCCACACGAATCGAAGCATGAATCCTGTCCAGAATCGGCCCATGTTTTTTCTGTTCCCTGTCCCGTATCGCTCCTCGTGTTTCGGAATGAGTCTACAATAACGGGAACAGTACGCTGATAATTTTTTGCATATGCTGCGGAAAAATATTCGAGGTCATCATGGGGTTATTTGATCGATTCAAAAACAGACCGGACTCCTCCACTCCCGAGCCTGCATCTGCCCCCAACAGGATCCAGAATCCGCTTACCCTCATCATGACCATTCGTTCCCGCGAGGACTTCGAGGCGCTCGATGCGCGTATCCGGAAAATCCAGGCGCTGCCAGCGGAGGAAAACCCCATCTGGGTCGCACTCGATAAGCTGGGGATCGTGCATTTTGCCCGTTTTGTGTTTCTCGAGAACAATACTAAACTGGCGATCATCACCACATACGATGGCAGCTTTGACGACTATCTCAACGAGTTCATCGACGAGATCGGTAACGTCTTCAACGGGCTTCTCCAGCACATGCAGGATGCGCCGCCCCTGCCCGTGCAACAGAACCGAAGTGCTTTCCGTGACTATGTCCTTGCCAACAACCTGGGTGCCATCGAACCCTTTTACAGCGCCTATCCGTTAGCCAGCGTACTGGATATCCGGGCGGCACTCGGGGAAACCTGACCACGGCTGCCACCCCTTCCGCCCTGAGTTGAAGAATGCCTGATCTGCCGCATACGGATATTCAGGGACTGATCCTTCGCACTTATGCCATGCCCGTGCTGCGCGTAGTCGCGTTGAAGGTAGCCGAACCCCAGGCCGCAAGACAGTTTCTCGGCAAGCTCGTCAATGGTGGCGATACCCCTCAACTCGCCACCGGCACCGACTGGACGGTGAAACCGGCCTGTTGCGTCAACATAGGGCTGACCTTTACGGGTCTCGCGGCACTGGGACTCCCCCCCGCGTCGCTTGCATCGTTCCCGGAGGAATTTCAGGCCGGTGCGGTCGCACGTGCCGGACGGACAGGCGATAGCGGCGACAGCAGTCCCCGATACTGGGTGGACGGCTTCGCCAGTCCTGAGCTCCATATCCTGCTGATCCTTTTCGCCCAGACGGAAGAGGCGCTGGACCAGACTGCCCGCCAGCTCAGGAGCCTGTATGAGGCAGACCATGCGATGACCGAGCTTTCGGTGCACGATGCTCGTGGCCTGCCCGACGGCAAAGCCCATTTCGGCTACCGGGACGGATTTGCCCAGCCCGTCATCGAGGGCGGATTGCCTCCCGCCATGCCGGATATCCTGCCGAAAGCGCCAGCGGGCGCATTCCTGCTTGGCTATCCCAGCCAGTATGCGGATTTCACCTATCCCGTGCCCACGCCGCCCGAACTGGGCCGCAACGGCAGTTTCGTCGCGTTCCGCATCCTGGCCCAGGACTGCCATGGTTTCGAGCAATTTCTGACGGACGCGGCCGACAAGACCGGACTCGATCGGGAACTGATCGCGGCGAAGCTTTGCGGTCGCTGGCGCAACGGGGTTCCGCTTTCGCTCTCACCCGATTCTCCCGGGGATCATATTCCGATGGAGCAGCGCAACAGCTTCGACTATGTGCCAGGCGGCAGCGCGCCCGACGCTTTCGACGACACGCGCGGCTACCGCTGCCCGCTGGGATCGCACGTCCGCCGCATGAATCCACGCCACTCCACCGTGGCGGGCGGCGCCGGACTCAAGCACCGCATCATCCGCCGCGGCCTTGCCTACGGCCCACCCTACGATCCGGACAATCCCGATGACGGCATCGAGCGCGGTCTGCTGGGTCTTTTCATCGGCGTCAGCCTCAAGGATCAGTTCGAGTTCCTGATGTCCGACTGGGGCAACAAGGGAAGTTTCGCACCGGGACTGCGCGGCACGCGGGACCCGGTCATCGGGGATAATTCCGGGGCGGGCGCGTCTTTTCTCATTCCCGTGGAGGGCAGCAAACGCCCCCTCGAACTCGACGGCCTCTCCCGCTTCGTCACCTGCCGCGGCGCAGCGTACTGCTTTTTGCCCAGTGCCACCGCGCTGCGTCATATTTCCGGCCTGGATGCAACCTGAGCGCTTTTCCGCTTCTCCCTTCCCCTTTCCCCTCCCTTTATTCCCGTCCGCCTAGAAAATCCTTCAGCACCACGGCTTCGTTGTGCTCCGTATCCCTGGCGCCGTACACGAGTGTGACCGGCCCTTTTCCTGCCTCTTCTCTGAGGGTTGCCAACTGCTCGTCGTTCTTTTCGAGTTGGGCGCGAAAACGCTTCCTGAATTCCGTCCATTTCCCGGGATCATGGCCGAACCACTTCCGCAATTCCGTACTCGGTGCGATATCCTTGAGCCACAGGTCCACCTGCGCTTTTTCCTTGGTCAACCCACGCGGCCAGAGCCTGTCCACGAGAATGCGTGTACCGTCCCCCTTGTCCGGCGCCTCATAGACCCGTTTGATCCGGATATTCATTCCCGTCGTCCTCCCTGCAAAAGGTTCGGTTCAAAGGACCCCGTCCGCCCCGATTCCAGCGCAAACATCGCCAGACTCGTTCATAATCGAATGATATTCAGATCATATTGGAAAAGAAGGAGAAATAGAATGGCGACACTGCAGGCTTCGGGAATCTCGCTCGGTATTCTGATCCTCGCGACGTTTTCCGCGACAATTCACGCAGAACTCATCGGGGAAGTGGACACCGCCTTTCGATGGCTGGGAAAAGACGACCGGGTAGTGGTGGAGGCGTATGACGATCCCAAGGTGCAGGGCATTACCTGCTATGTCTCGCGGGCTCGAACAGGCGGAATAAAAGGTACTGTCGGCCTGGCCGAGGACAGGGCGGAGGCGTCCATCGCCTGCCGGCAGGTAGGGGACACCATTCGTTTTTCCGAAAAACTTCCCCGCCAGGAAGACGTCTTCACCGAACGCATGTCCATTCTGTTCAAACGGCTGCACGTGGTGCGCGTGGTCGATAGCCGCCGCAATACGCTCGTCTATCTCACCTATTCCGACAGGCTGATCGAAGGCAGTCCGCAAAACAGCATCACCGCCGTGCCTGTCCCGAGCGAATATCCCATCCCCGCCAAATGATCCAAGAGATCCCGGCTTGCTTCACTCATCTGCCATGGATGCCTGAAATCGCCTCTTTCGTACGCTAGCGTACGGACTCGGCATGGATGAGTATTTAGAATGATGGCGATTGGCATAGGGACCCCTGCCTTGCGGGACCCCATCCTTACCCCGCCCGTTGAGGGAACCTTCAAGGGGCATTCAACCCCGAAATGCATGATCGATGATCCATTACTCTGGAGGAGAAAAATATGAATGCAAATGTTCACAAATCCCGATTCAATCTCGCTGCCATCCTGTTGCTGGCCGGTGCGCTGGCGGGGGGCACAGGGATGGCAATCGCGGGAGAAATCAGCGCCAGCCTGACGGGAGACCAGGAGGTTCCGCCCGTTCAGACTTCCGCATCCGGCAAGGTCACGGTCAAGGTGGAGGACGACAAATCCGTCAAGGGAACGATCACCACATCCGGCATCAAGGGCACGGGCGCCCATATTCACGAAGCGGCGCCCGGCAAAAACGGCCCGGATATCATTTCGCTCAAAAAGACCGGTGATGACGAGTGGTCTGTTCCCAACGGTGCTAAACTGAGCGATGCTCAGTATGACGCATTCAAAGCAGGCAACCTCTATGTCAATGTGCATAGCGACGCAAATCCGGAAGGCGAGATTCGCGGGCAACTGAAGCGGTGAAATCCGGGGGATTCCACAGGGCAGTGCCGGTTCTGCACCTGACCGGCATAGCCACATCGAATTCTCCGTAACCAACCCTTACCCCGGCCATTCGGGAGAAGCCACATGGCGAAATATTATTTCGAGGACCGGCAGGACGGGACTGAAAGGTCCGGGAGCCCCGGCAGGCCGGATACGCCTACTCCCAAACCCAGGCCCGATCCCGCCCCCGATGAGCCGGTACAGGATCCCCCCCGGCCCATCGATCCGGACCATCCGAGGCGAGATCCTCAGCCGTTCGATCCGGACAAGCCCGCCGATCCCCGGCCCTTCGATCCCGATCCAACCCCGGGCGATCCGATCGTGGACCCCGCCGACGAACCGCTGCTGTAACACGCGGGTCGCTGGATTGCCTGTCGTGCTCAGTGGATGCCTTCGCGGCTGCGGTCGACCTGGATCGCCGTTATCAGGCTGGCACGGTTACCCCATGCATTGCGAATATATGACACCACCATAGCGACCTCGGTATCCCGCAAAATCTGGGCATAAGGCGGCATTCCGTAGGGACGCGGATTGCCTGTGGTAGTCGGCGGATATCCACCGTTCAGGACGGTGCGAATCGCATTGATCGCCGGCGTCATGGTGACACCCCTGTTGCCGGCAAGCGGCGGGTAGATGCCCGGCGCCCCCTGCCCCGACGCTCCATGGCATTCCTCGCAGTATTTCCCATAAATCTTCCCACCCTGCTGGAGCCAGGCCTCTCCCTGCTCCGTCCCCCTCCCCGCTCGTGCCGCGGTGGCCGGCCGGGCACGTGGATGGGTTTCGGGCAGCGACTTGAGATAGACTGCCATCGCACGCGCATCTTCACTGGTCAGGTGCTGAAGACTTTGGCCGACGACCTCCGCCATGGGCCCCGATATGGTGGCGCGCCCGGAAACACCGGTGGTAAGCAATTGGACAAGCTCGGCGACCGGCCAGCCCGAGGCGCCCGCTTCCGCACCCGAGGTCAATGACGGCGCGTACCAGTTCGAGCCCATGATCTGGCCGCCAGCAAGCGTATTATCGTCCTCCTCACCGAATCTGAACGCGCGGAGAGGATCGCGCTCGGCATGGCAGGCGCTGCAATGTCCGAGTCCCTGCACCAGATAGGCCCCGCGATTCCATTCCCTGTTTTTCGACGGATCGGGCTGATACACGCCGGGTTGAAAATAGATGATCCGCCAGAGACTCAGCAGCGCGGAAAAATCGTAGGGAAATTTTACCCGGCTGGGTGGATTCTGCTGCGTGACTGGCGCGAGAGATTGCAGATGGGCAAAGATCGCATTCGAATCTTCACGCGTGATCTTCGTGTATTCCGTATAGGGAAAAGCAGGATACAAGAGCCTGCCATCGCGGGATCTCCCTTCGTGCAGCGCCTTCCAGAAATCCTCCTCACTCCAGCGGCCGATTCCGGTTGTCTTGTCCGGCGTGATGTTGGTGGTAACAAACGTACCGAAGGGCGTCGAAAGGCTGCGCCCCCCGGCGTAAGGACGGCCTCCCTGGGCAGTATGACACCCCATGCAATTGGCGGCCCGGGCCAGATAAGCCCCGCGTGCCTGGCGCTGCGTTTCCGGGGCACCGGCCTTTGTTTCCATTGCCGGCGATGGCTTCATGACCGTGCTGTCACAACGTCTCGCCATTTCCGCGGGAAGCGCGGTGGCCGGACCGGTATTTTCCGGCACGGGCTGCGCTGCCAGCCACCCTGAAAGGGCAGCCGCCTCCTCTGTGGTGAGTTGCCGGGCAATCTCCGACATGCAATCCGCTGTCCGGCCCCGCAGCATTCCCCCCGTCTTCCATGCACCGAACTGGGCGGCCAGGTAACCGCGCGGCAGCCCGAGCAGACCGGGAATGAAAGGGGCGGTTCCCATCAGCTTTTCGCCATGGCATTGCACGCAAGCCGGAATATTGCGGGCGGGATCGCCCTGGTCGATGAGCTTTCTTGCCAGCCGGACTTGCACGGGGGAAGAAGTCAGGCGTTCCGGCGGTGGATAGGGCTGCCGCAGTTCGGAAAAGTAGGCAGCCATCTCCAGCAGGTACTGGTCGGTCGCATTCTCCAGCAGCAGGGCCATGGGGCGGTAATAGCGCCGTCCATCGCGAAAATTGCGCAGCTGATTGAAAAGATACCCTTCCGGCTTGCCCGCGATGCGCGGGTAGTATGTGCTCCTCTCCCTCCCGTCCTGTGTGTCATGGCAGATGACACAGGCTTTCATTCGTTCCCCCATCGTATCCGGCACTTCCACCGGCACGGGAGCGGCACCCGCCATCCCTGCCGAAATTCCCATGACGGACGATATGATGATGACGAGTTGTCGCGGGGACCTGTACATTGATATGCCGGAATCAGGTTTGAATGACGATGCGCGTCCTCGCTGGACTGCGCCGATACCCCGATAATTCAGGGTTTCATTATCTGCTAGACTGAACTACACACGAAGCGACGGAGTGCGATATGTTGTTCGGTTCGAATATACTGGAAGTGGCGATTGCCATTGTTTTTGTCTACCTGCTGCTCAGCCTCGTCTGCACGGCGCTGAACGAGGGAATCGCATCACTCCTCGACAAGCGCGGGCGCAACCTCGTGGAAGGGGTCAAAAATCTCCTGAACGACCCCAAGTTTACCGGATTGGCCCAGCAAGTCTACAACCATGGATTGATAGGCGGCATTTCCCAGTATGCGTCCGATCCGGCAAAACGGACCCGCCTGCCCTCCTACATATCCCCCACCGGCTTCTCGCTCGCGCTGCTCGATATTCTCGCCGCCCGCGGTGCGATCGCAAACCGGTACGGCGACCTCCTCGCAAACGCTGAAAAAGCGGATGATGCCTGTGAGCAGGCATTGGAAGCGGCGGCGGCCACGCCTGGCGATCCGCGCCTCACTGAAGCGGTGGACAAGGCCAAGGCCGTTCAGGAAGAAGCCACGAAGGCGCTGGAAACCATCCTGGCCCAGGCGAAGAAGGCCTACGAAGAGGCCGTTCAATCCTCCCGCGCCGCCCCCGACGACAGCACTCTTAGCGCGGCAGTGACCCAGGCTAAAAATACTGCCGACAGCGTCAACGCCACACTCACCATGCTGGCTGCCCGTCGTGCAGCCGTTGCCTCCGCCAAAAAACCGAAGGAGATCGAATTGCTCTACAAGGCGGGCACTACTTTGAAGGAAGCATTGGCCTTTGCCCGCGAATTGGCTGCCCAGTATCCGGACCCCCTCGGAAATATTCAGGAGGGACTGAAAAGGTTGCCCGAAGGCCACACGCGGGAAACGCTCCTCGTTCTGGTCGATAAAACGCGACGCGACGTCGAAGCCATCGAGCACCAGGCGGAGGCCTTCCGTCAGAACCTGGAAGACTGGTTCAATGGTTCCATGGATCGGGTCGGCGGCTGGTACAAGCGCTGGACGCAACGCGTCCTGCTGTCCCTGGCCATCGTGATCGTCGTCATCACCAACGCCGACACCATCATGCTGATCGAACGGATATCCGAGGACAACGTACTGCGCGCCTCGCTCGTTGCCGCGGCGGAGGACAAAGTGAAGAACTGGCCCGCACCGGCTCAGGCCGAGCCGGCGCCGTCGGACGCAGCGAGCGCCCCGGCGGCGCCAGGGGCGGGAGAAAACAGAACACCTGACCTGCAAACCCTCAAGAGAACGGCGGAAGAGCTCAAGCTGCCAGTAGGATGGTCGCGCGATCCCCGGGATGCCGGATACTTCCCCTTGCCGGAACTTTCACCGGAATACGTCAAATGGGCATTTTACAAGGCGATCGGGCTGCTGATCTCCATCCTTGCGGTATCGCTCGGCGCGCCTTTCTGGTTCGACACGCTGAGCAAGTTCGTCAATCTCCGCAGCGCGGGCACGCCGCCCGGCGAAACCGCCAAAAGCGCGCCTCACCCGTCCGGCAAGCGATGAGCGACAGCACGAAGCAGCGGACATGCACCAGCCACCCGGTCCTTCACCCGGTGATCCATCGGCTCATCCGCCCAGCGGGTTACGCCTCCATGGCGATCCGCATGGTGCCCTGGTCGTCGACCTGCACATAACGGGCACCAAGCGAATGGAAGCGGCCGGTCGAAACCGTCACGATGTCCTCGAGCGTGAGTGCCTTGACGTCTTCTTCCGGTCGGGTAAGGAACAGCTCCGCCTGGAACAGGCCGTCCGCTTCAAACCCCTGCGTATCGATCCCGTGCGCGGTCAATACGGCGAGACTGCGTTCGAACTCTGCTTCGTCCCGGAAGCGCCGCTGGACAAACATGGCGGTTGTCAGCTTTTCGGTGATCATGCCGCGCTTTTCGAACGCGGTGATGAAATCGTCATAAGGAAACATGCGTAGCACAAAGGAGATGATCCATGGTGTCGTCACCATCGCATCGAGCAGTTTGCGATAGGTCCGATCGGTGACGTAGCCGATCGATCCGGTGGCAAGCAGTACGTTGGCGGAGGAGATCATGCTGGCGCCTCGCGCTGAAAGTTCGTCACGCTCGAGATCGGCAGCAATGCCGTCGATATGCAGTCCGACGGCATTGGCATAGCGGATGGCGCGTTCCGAAATGTCCAGGCCGATGAATTGTGCGAGGCCCACGTCCGGCCATCCGGCATAGAAATTGCGGTCGAGCCGGACCATATCGTCGGGTTCGACTTCCATCATCTCTCGGCGGGCATAGCGCTGCCGCAGGCTTGCGAAATTGACTGGAAAGCGGTGGACAGCGGCGTTGATTCCGTAGGAACAGCCGACGTCGAGCACCCTGTTATCCCCGCCATGACGAACGGCTCTTGCTGCCAGGATCTGGCGAATGACCGGTTCCGCCAGGTCGGGAATCATGTAGTCGAGGGCGCCAAGAACAGAAAAATAAGATCTCGGGTCGCGCTCCCTGTATATATCGTCGAATACTGCCTTGTTCCTGTTGATCCTCGCTGTAAGCGTAGACAATATGTGTCCCCCATGGTTGAAAATATCTTGCTCAATCATGAACATGCAATCAGCAAGATGATGGCGCCTTACACGCACCATCGGTGATTTTTCAATCTGTCATGCCCGGAACTGACATATTATATGCTGAAATGCCTTGATTCTAACGGGGTAATGTTGCGGCCGCTATATTACAGCCGATCAAGGACATCCATGCCACGCCTCCGAGGCACGCCCCAAAAGGGAAGCGCTTCCCTGGATACCTGCGGCATTCCTGCAATCTTCAGGGTTCAGGAGGGATGGGGACGTGATCCGTGCTGCTCACCCGCTCGCGCAACCCCACGGCAGCGATACCCGCTGCCGCGACCAGCGCCATGCCCAGCAGCGCCATATCCGTGACCCGGTCGCCGAACAGCAGCACCCCGTAGATATAGGACCAGGCGACCCCGAGGTACTGGAGGCTTCCATTGACCAGCATCCGGCCTTTTCCATAAGCGCGCGTGATCATCAGCTGTGCCAGCGTTGCCAGGACGCCTATGGCGAGCAGCATTCCGAGTCCCTGCAGCGTATGGGAATGCCACTCATTGAAAAATGAGGTTTCGAGGGCACCGCCGGCAATGCTTCCGATGGAGAAGTAGAACACCACGCGATCCTCGGGCTCTCCGGCCCTGCCCAGCGCGGATACCTGAAGATATGCCATGGCGGTAAGCAGGCCCGAAAGAAGGCCCATCAGGCCTCCCCAGGCCTGGTCCTGATCCATCGCCGGCTGAAGAATGCAGGCCGCGCCGGCAAAACCGACCAGTACGGTGCAGATCAGACGGGCCTCCACTCCGGTTCCGCGCAGCAGCGCCGCCCCGCCGATGAGCAGCAGCGCCATCCAGATGGGGGTCATGTAGTTCAGCGTCACCGCGGTCGAAAGCGGCAATACGCCTATTGCATAAAACCAGAGGCCCAGCGCACTCACGCCTGTGAGACTCCGCCAGAAATGCATTGCCGGCAGGGCGGTGCGAACGGTTTCCCCGCGTAGCCGCATGAGCATGGCCATCGTTATCGCGCCCACGATGCCGCGATAGAATACCATTTCCCCTGTGCCATACGTCTCAGCGGCAAACTTGACACACATGCTCATGGTCGCGAACAGGAACGTCGCGGCCACCATCAACAAGGGTGCGGATATTTCCAGCAAGGCCGTGCTTTCTGAATTGCGGTTAGCAGACATATCTTCATTCCGTTGATGCTCTGCAAGCGCATTGCGATGCACAGCCGATGCAGATGCCGTCCGTCCATTCCTTCTGCGAGACCTCCGTCGCATCGCCGCACCGACAGTGGCCCCTTTTAGGGGCTTACAATGGAACGCTCGTGTGAGCTAAACGGCCTAATAAGAACCTGCAGGATGTTACAGCTAATCACACCCTTTGATGCCGGGTTAAATGGCTGTTTGATCAGGATACACGATCCAGTTTGCCGAAGAGGCGATGCGCGGGAGATCGAGTGAAATCGGACAAGCCAGAAAATCAGGGATGGACAGCGGCAGAGCATCTCCCGCAGACCTCTATGAACGTTTCAACGTCGGGATCAACTGGTTGCTGAAGGGCCACAACAGCAAGATTACCTCTGATTACGAGAACAGGCCGATATTCAACGACCAGCTCGGGCGATATCGCGAGAACCTCCACCAGGGGCCAGTTCGTGCTGCTGTATCAGGCTGCATTCCGAGTCTGCTTCGCTTCCCGCATTACCGGCTTATTCGGCTCAGGTGACCCCAGGCGACCTCAGGGCGCGCGGGCCGGCTGTAATATCATGCAGTCTGGATGGCCGGGCAAAAGCGGGCTGACTGATATTCAGAAATTACCAAAGCTCAGGGGGCCGAAGCCCCCTTTCCCTCTTTACCCCCTTACGAGGCATGTTCCGGCTTATCCTGTTTTCCAGTTTCTGCTGCTCTTCGGCGGGCTATTCCGCCGACCAATGCCAATCCGGCCAGCAGCATCGCCCATTCGCCGGGCTCCGGCACGGCACTGACTGCAAAATCCATGCTGTATCCGACGACGGCGTCCGTTTCCGACAGGAACATCGTATAGTTGCCAGCTCCCAGCGGGGCGGTGAGCCCCGTCCCGTCGAATTCGGGACCGGCAGCAAAGCGAGCCAGCAGTTCGCCGCTGCCATCGATCAGGACATTACTGAGGTTGGAACCCACCGTGGCAAATCCCGTGCCAATATCCAGCCCGCCTTGAATACCGAAGTAGGAGCCGCCTCCGGAATCCCCGCTGATGGTCGTGTAGATCAAATTGATGGCTGTGAGCTGGAATCCGGGCGGGATGGTGAAACTGAATACATCGGTGTCCCTGACGGGAGAAGTCGAGATTCCAAAATCGCCTCTGATAGTATTGACAGTGTCCGACAGCACTCCGGCAAACGTTCCCGGACTGATGCCCGATGAAGCCAGATTTGCATCGGCAAAATCACCACTCGTTGCTTCGTCGTAGCTCAATGCTGCTGCCGCCACCGTTGGCAGCAGCATTGCCAATCCGCACACGGCATGGGTGACAAACCGGCTCCTATACATTATTTTTCTCCTGTAGTGAGACCGCTGGCCCCTTTCGCAGGCCAGGGCAAGGTGAGTGAATATCGATTATCGATGAGGTGCTGGCTACTCTGAAAGAGTTGGCTGGCAGGGCGCCATGGAAAGAAAACCCGTGGCAGTGATGCAGCGCATGACCGGATTCATTCAGTTTCATTTGCGAGACGATAAACATTCGTTCACATCAGGTGCAGACATCTACACCTGATAACAAGACGAGTGAGAAATTCAAGACCACAACAGAAAAACAGATAAACGCCAAAAACGAAACGACATGAACTGGATCGTTCTGCGGCATGATGATCGAAACCTTGGCCAGGATAACGGTTACCAGCTGTAGTATCCTGATAAACCTACGAAATTAATGATCTGATTTGGATTCTGGCTGAGCCGGGACCGACTGCGCCGTGGGGATTATGGCAGTCGCTTCCCGATCGGCCGTCCAGGCGTGTAACATTCCGGGGAATGGACGCGACCTCGTCATCCCCGATCGATTTTTCGGCCTCTTCCGCCGACGTAGCCCGGTCCCTCATAGGCGCCACGCTTTTTCTGGATGGCGTCGGCGGACGGATCGTGGAAACCGAGGCATACGATCACGAGGATCCTGCCTCGCACAGCTTCGGGGGGCCGACCCGGCGCAATGAAGTGATGTTCGGCCCACCCTGCCGCGCCTACATCTACCGTTCCTATGGAATCCACTGGTGCCTCAATTTCGTCTGCCGTCCGCACGGACACGGCGCCGGTGTCCTGATCCGCGCGCTCGAACCTCTGGCGGGAGTGGATACCATGCGGGCGCGGCGCGGGCTGGACGATGTGCGCCTGCTCTGTTCCGGCCCCGGCCGCGTATGCCAGGCCCTGGGGATCACCATGGCGCATAGCGGCATGCCTATCGATGCCTTGCCATTCCAGCTCCTGCCAGCCACAGAACCGGTGACTGTCCTGACCGGACCGCGTATCGGCATCTCGAAGGCGAAGGATGCGCCCTGGCGTTTCGGACTGGCCGGCTCCCGTTTCCTTAG
>CAZYYR010000001.1:0-3467 GCA_964651465.1 uncultured Nitrosospira sp. | reverse complement strand
CGGGTTCCGGAACTTCATTCTGAGGGAGAGTGACAGGATCATAGGCCAGCGCCACATTATCGAACTCGAACGCATACCCGGTGCTCGATGCAACTACCTTGTCAAAAGCATCGGATGAATGGATATTTACATAGTAGGTACCGTCAGCCCCTTGACTGCCATTCGCCAGACTGGTTACATCGAGACCAGTGAAACTGAACAGGAAAGTATTGCCATCGTAAAAGGACAACGTGTTGTAATCATCGACTGAACCCCACAACAGACCAAAATACTGGTGATGCATGTCCATCTGCAGCGTGATTTCGCCAATGCCCGTCGTCAGATACTGAGTCTCATCCGGGCCGGCAGCCTGAAAATTGCCAAATACCGTGCCATTGTCACCGGAAATAAATGGAGCGGCATACTCACTCGACACATCCGGAAGACTGGCCGTACCGGCTCCCGTACCGCTGAACGTTACCGTAATGCCATTGCCGGTAATACCTCCTGTGGACGCCAGGGTATCGAAATTTTCATAAAACGCAGCAACACCATCGGGCGTGCCTCCAACCGTAGCGCTGAGTACAGCTGCCTTGCTGGCGGACGATACCATCGATGCAGCAAAGGCAAGCACGCCGGTCACTACATAAAACCTGATCACTCCATTCATCATTTTGAATCTCCCTCTTGTTTTAGGTGGAACAACGCACCGCTTATCGTTGCTGTACGACCAGGCAGACGACACGTCCCGCAGATATGAGATTTTCATAACTTCGACGCACTTAAGAGGTTCCCGAAACACAAGCTTTCCTGCATCTGCAGCACATACTTTGCAAGAGCGAACGGCAGAGCCGGCCCAGATTGGCAGACATTTCGAGAAATGATGTCCTCTGAGACTGAATATTACGGACCTGGAGAAGATTCAGATATTGGACTGAAGAACAGGTACAGGCAGCAGGATGGCAAAAGGATGATCTTTTTGTTTCAGTTTCATGTGATCACTTGGCTATAATCGGGCGCCTGCACATGGGTGGTTTTTTCTGCCCCTTCATGAATTCGTGTGCTCCGCTTTCGGCAAATCGGGGAGCAGGGTTTAGAGCCCGGCAAAGTTGCTGCCGTGGTACGCACATTGGAAGTTCACGGAATATGCGGTAGTTTTGCGTATCCCGCCTGGTCGATAGCTTCTGGCGAGGCATCCATGCTTATCTACCATCGCAAAATTGAAGGCAGGATTGGCATCGGGAGAAAATGATGAATAGTCTTTTGCACAAGCTCGGCTGGCTTCTGTTCGCACTCGGGGGCGCTTTTGCCATGGCCTTTATCGCCCTGCACCAGGGTGAGTCCATCGGCGCCATCTGGATCGTTATCGCCACCATTTGCGTCTTTACCATCGGATACCGCTTCTACAGCGGGTTCATCGCCAACCGGGTCCTGAAGCTGGATCCGACGCGCATGACGCCGGCCTACAAGTTCAATGACGGGCTGGACTACGTTCCCACCAACAAGCACGTACTGTTCGGACACCACTTTGCCGCCATTGCCGGCGCCGGTCCCCTGGTCGGGCCGATACTGGCCGCCCAGATGGGCTACATGCCGGGCATGCTGTGGCTGCTGGCAGGCGTCGTCTTCGCTGGCGCGGTGCAGGACTTCATCGTGCTCTTCATTTCCACCCGGCGCGACGGGCGCTCGCTGGGCGACCTGATCAAATCCGAAATGGGGCGGATTCCCGGCATGATCGCCCTGTTCGGCACGTTTTTCATCATGCTGATCCTGCTGGCGGTGCTGGCGCTGATCGTGGTCAAGGCGCTGGCCGAGTCACCCTGGGGAACCTTCACCGTCGCCGCCACCATTCCCATTGCCCTGTTCATGGGCGTATACACGCGCTTCATCCGCCCCGGCGCAATCGGGGAAGTATCGCTGATCGGATTCGCGCTGCTGATGCTGTCCATTGTCGGTGGCCAGTACGTACAGGAGATACCTTCCCTGGCGGCTGTGTTCACTCTCACAGGCGAGCAGCTGACCTGGCTGCTGATCGGCTACGGCTTCATTGCCTCGGTCTTGCCGGTGTGGCTGCTGCTGGCGCCGCGCGATTACCTCTCCACCTTTCTCAAGATCGGCACGGTGGTCAGCCTGGCGATCGGCGTCATCTTCCTGTCCCCCGAACTCAAAATGCCGGCCTACACTCAGTTCGTCGACGGTTCCGGGCCGGTCTGGTCGGGCAGCCTGTTTCCCTTCCTGTTCATCACCATTGCCTGCGGCGCGGTATCCGGCTTTCACTCGCTGATATCGTCCGGCACGACCCCCAAGATGATCAGGAACGAGCGCGACGCGCGCTTCATCGGCTACGGCGCAATGCTGATGGAGTCGTTCGTCGCCATCATGGCGCTGGTCGCCGCCGCCACCATCGAGCCGGGTGTGTACTTCGCCATGAATAGCCCGGCCGCGATCATCGGCACGACTGCGGAATCCGCCACTCAGGCGATATCGCAATGGGGTTTTTACGTCACACCTGAAATGATCACGCAGACCGCGCGGGACGTGGGGGAACATACTGTCATTTCCCGTACCGGCGGCGCGCCCACCCTGGCAGTCGGCATGGCGCAGATCCTGTCGGAAGCAATAGGCGGACAAGCCATGATGGCATTCTGGTATCACTTCGCCATCCTGTTCGAGGCCCTGTTCATCCTCACCGCGGTCGATGCGGGGACCCGGGCGGGACGCTTCATGCTGCAGGACCTGCTGGGCACGTTCATTCCCGCCATGAAACGCACCGATTCCGTGGCAGCCAACCTCATCGCCACCAGCATATGCGTGGCCGGCTGGGGCTACTTTCTGTATCAGGGTGTGATCGACCCACTGGGGGGAATCAACACCTTATGGCCCTTGTTCGGCATTTCCAACCAGATGCTGGCCGGCATTGCCCTGATACTGTGCACATGCGTCCTGTTCAAGATGAAGCTCGACCGCTATGCATGGGTCACCATCGCGCCCGCCGCATGGGTGCTGATCTGCACGCTGACTGCTGCCTGGCAGAAGATTTTCGATGTCAATCCGCGCATCGGCTTCCTCGCGCACGCAAGCAAATACAAGGAGGCCATAGCGGACGGCATCGTCCTCGCTCCGGCGAAATCGATCGAGCAGATGCAGCAGGTGATCCTGAACGATTATGTCAATGCCTCCCTGGCGGCGCTGTTCATGCTGGTACTGATCAGCATGCTGTTTTTCGGGATCGGAACCGTTCTGCGGGCGCGCGCCGTGAAAAGCCCCAGCACTGCGGAAGCACCGTTCGAATTGCTGCCGGCCGAAGCAACTTCAGGAACATGACGGGGATGGCAGTGTTGAGCAAACGAGGGAAGTGGAAACAGGAAACTGACGAGGAGAAAATCGTGTTGAATACAATCAGGAAAATTGGGTGTCGTGTGGGCCAAAGCCTGCGGCTGATGGTCGGCATGCCGGAATATGACACGTATGTCACCCATATGAAACAG